>CAMHLH010000017.1 GCA_946185925.1 uncultured Treponema sp. | reverse complement strand
CTACAAACCAGTTTTTGAAGAGGGCTTGGGCTTGCTGTTCGAGGTTGGTGTTTATCTTATTGTTCAGTTCGATTTTGTCGACGAAGGATGAGAGGATGGCGGCGATTTTTTGCTGGGTGGGGAGAGGGGGAAGTGTTACGCTCATTCGCTGTAAATCTGAAATTGTTACATGACCTAAACCTGTTGTCTGTTTATTTGTCGCAATTTTCTTGAAATATGTTTTTAACCGCAAGCGGAAAGTAGCCAGATGAGTGTTATCGCATTTCACCGCGTGACAAAAATCATTTTGTCTGTGGGCATGTTTTCTCTCTAACAGATTATTGACTTTCCTGCTATAAAAATCTCCTTAAAATCTCTAGACCATCTACTTTTTTTTTGTATAGTGTTTTTATATTTCATTTAAGGAGACAAATCATGAAAAAGCACACACGCTTTCTTTCGCTTTTGCTTTCGGCGACGCTCCTCTTTGGGGCTTTGCTCACAGGATGCGAAAGCTCTGCTGACGATGACGGCGACGATGTAGTCACCTACACCCGCACCATCACATTCAACGCCAACGACGGAACTGCAAGTCCCGCCACGACCACACAGTCATTCACTGTGACGTCGGAAAGCTGGAGCACTTCAGTCACGCTGAATGCAAACACTTTCACCAGAAGCGACTACACCTTCCAGGGTTGGGCAAAGAGCGCCACAAGCAAGACCGCAGACTATAAAGACAAGGCCACAGCTACATTCTCGAACGACACGACGCTTTACGCAGTGTGGAAGAGCGACAGCTACGCCTATTCCTACACAATCACCTTCGACGGAAACGGAGGCGCGACTTCAAGCGGAGCTACGACGACAAGCCAGGTAGCGGAAGGCGATTCCTCAATCGTAAAAGTCACCCTTGACACAAACCCCTTCACCAGAAGCGGCTATGTTTTTGTCGGCTGGTCATCTTACAAAACTTCTACCAGCGCAAGCTACACCGACGGAGCTGCATACTCGGCATATTCAAACATTACTCTCTACGCTGTATGGGTAAGCGAGGCTGAAGCTCTTACGCTCACTCTGGACGCCAACGACGGAAGCGGCGAGACAAAGAGCGTCTCAGTGACAAGCGGTCAGTATGTCTATTTTTCTTCTTATGCAGGCGCGTTCACAAGCGACCACGCAACCCTCACCGCATTCAACACCCAGGCTGACGGAGAAGGAGAAAGCTATTCAGTTTCATCATCAACTAAATCGCTCAAAATTGAAGCAGACACCACGCTCTACGCAGTCTGGAAAGAGAACCCGAAAATCACCTTCAAGGGAAACGGCGGCGTGTCCGCAGACGGAAGCACGGAGACTTACCAGTACCTTGCGGGAACTTATGAATATGCCTTACTGGGTTGGAATTTTACGCCTTCCGATGAAACGGCAGCAAGCACAGGAAGCGCCACTGTCAGATTGGACGCAAATCCATTCACAAGGGAAGGCTATATCTTCAAGGGATGGTCAACTTCTCAATCCTCGACAACGGCGACCTATGCGGACAAGGCGAGTGTAGCGGCATTCTCAAAGGACTCGGTATTGGGACTTGAATTCTGGAGCGGAAAAACACTTTACGCCGTGTGGCAGAAAATCCCGACCATCACCTACGACATGAACGGCGGAAGCGATGATGAGTCATTCAGCGAGACAAGTTTTTCGGTAACGACAAAAGAGCCGACAGCAAAATACAGCTACTACGATTTCTGGGGCTGGGCTACTTCAAAAAACGCAACCGAGGAAGAATATTACGCACGCGACGGAAAAACTTTGGCAAGCGACACGACCCTCTACGCCGTGTGGGGACTGGGAACGATTTTTTCAAACAAATCAGTTTCTGTGGCAAAATCAAGTACAAGCAAGCTGGCAACATTCACATTGCTCAAAAGCGAGAGCGTCAAGATTACAGTCGCAAGTCCGGACGGGCAATTGGATTACATAATCAACAACGGCACAACTGATGTCTACACTAAAGACGATGTCGGCTCTGCCCAAAATTTTTCGACAACACTTCCTGCTGGAACTTATACAATTTCAGCAAAAAACAACAATGTTTTTAGTACCCACACCGCCACTGTAACGCTCAGCGGCAACTAAGCCCTGAGTTTCAGTAACGACAGAAAAAAGCAAAGGCAGCTTCCTGCACTGGAGGCTGCCTTTTTGCGTCTTAACGATATAGGACTATGCACCATGGATGAAGGTCGTTGAAAAAGGTATCTTCGGGATGGTCGCCAAAGTTCGCGTCGATTCCGCGGATTGCCATATTCATTTTGGCCATTTTCCAGTAGTTTACATTCTTTCCACTCTTCCATTCTATTTTCCTAAACGTGTCGGTTCGACTTCGCTCACCGACCAAATTTTGTTCAAAGCCATCGGTTGCTGAGCGCAGTCGAAGCACCGTTTTCATTCCTTTATATTGATTTCGCAAGAAATTGTCGGCTCATAATCCACTTTTTCCATCATACCACAGATTATGGCGACAAAAAAACGCGCCCGGCGTAGTCCGAAAAGGATTGCCGGGCGCGTGTTCAAACGCTCAAGGACAGAGCGTCAATCAGGCTTACGCTCTCTTCAAGTGGATTGCGAATCCGCCGACCTCTTTGTCGAGGTAGACGACCTTGAGAGGAGAGGCGTTCTCTTTGCCCATCCACTTCTCTGTTCCGGCGACCGGTTTGAAGCCGAACTTGTCGAGGTAAGCCAAAGCGCGCTCGATGTTGTTGCAGACCACGGAGATGTGTCCGTGAGTTCCGCGTCCGTTCTGCTTCATGATTTCAATCTGGTCTGAGGCGAAGATTGAAGAGTTTCCGACTTTCGCGGCGAATCCGAACGCGTCGAATCCGTTTGCGATTGAAGTTGCGTCGTCAGGGTTGGCGGCGTTGATTCCCCAGTGGTCGATGTGGAAGTTGTGCATGGCCTTCACAGCGTCCTTGCAAATCTGTGTGATTTCGTCCCACTTGCAGCCCTCGATGAGAGGCTTCTTGACCATCCATGTTCCGCCCATGCAGAGGATGTTCTTGCGCTTCGCATACTCGCCGACGTTCTCAGTCGTAACGCCGCCAGTAGGCATGAATGTGCACTGCGGGAAAGGTCCACCGAAGTCGTCGATGATTTTGTATCCGCCCTTGCGCTCTGCTGGGAACAACTTGAGGTGTGTGACGCCCTTGTTGATGCAGGCTGTGATTTCAGACGGGTTGGAGATTCCAGGCATTGTAGGAACATTGTTCTTCAAGCACCAGTCGACGACATCAGGGTTGTATCCTGGGGAAACGATGAATTTCGCACCGGCTTTGACGGCTTTCTCAGCCTGCTCGACGTTCAAAACAGTTCCAGCTCCAACGAGCATGTCAGGCTCGGCCTTTATCATGGCCTCGATGGCTTCGGCGGCGCAGGCTGTGCGGAATGTGACTTCAGAAGCCGGAAGTCCGCCCTTCACGAGAGCGTGAGCCAAATCAGCTGCTTTTGAAGCATCTTCGATTGCGACAACAGGAATGATACCGATGTCACGGAATGTGTCATAAATGTCTTTTGCCATTTTTATAGAACTCCTTAAAAAGATTGCTAAATAGTATCTCGTATGATAATTAAAAGAAGAGAATTAGTAAATTAACACCTACCAGTCCACAAATCTCTTCGGACCTGCAGCCAACCAACAAACGCCTAGGACACACCTGGACAACGGCAAGCCACACAAATCCACCCATGCGCAAGAATCGCATTTGCGATTCTTGGCGGCGGCTGCAGCCTACCAGTAACGATTAGGCCCCACAAGGACAACGGCAGCGCACAATGGTCAACTCGTGTTTGTTGTAGTTCAGATGGACGATGCGGGAATCGGGAATCGAGGCGAATTCTCCAATCAGCTTCCAGTCGATTTCGCCCTGCATCTTTATCGTGCAGATGATGTTCCTCACTTTGCCCGAATCAATCCACATGCGAATCCATTCAAGAAGACGCTCAGGGTAGCAGATGACGTCGGAGAAGAGCCAGTCGAGTTTTCCGAAATTCTCCTCGATGTAGTCGGGTGTGAGGGTGAATGCGTCGTGGGCGAGAAATTTCACATGGCTGTCGTTCATGAGACTGTCGGCGAGTGGCGCGCGGTCAACGGCGAAGACGTCGGCACCAAGCAGACGGAGCACATAGGTCCAGCCGCCAGGGCAGGCTCCGGCCTCGAAGCACTTGTCGCCCTCTTTGGGCAAATCCACGCCGAAAAAAGTGTGGGCCAAACTAAGCGATTCCTGGATTTTCAAATACGCTCGGCTCGGCGGGTTCTCGTGGTCCTCCTCGAACTGGATTCGGCCTGCGGGAAGCGGACTCGTCGTCTCCGCGCTGGCAATCATCTTCTTTTCGCCGACGAGGGTGTAGAGTCCCATGGGAGTGTTCGGGATTTCGCAGGGGAATTTTCTTACTTTGAGGTTTATGTGGGGGAGCTTGTCCTGAATCAAAGCCGCCCTTCTGAAGAACTGATATTGATACGGAGCCCAGTTCCGCTGGATTTCCTTCAAGGCCTTGGCCGCATCCCCGATTGAGTCGAACGAGACTTCAAAAGGGGAAAGCATGGTGGAACTCGCCCAATACGGATTCTCTCCCTTGAGTTCTGGAGAAACAACCTCGTCGAAGTCCGGGCAGTACAGAAGGTCACCGTACCAGACGGCGTTTTTTTGGATGAAAGTACGCCCCTCGATTGTGGCCGAATCCGAGAATTTTCCGTAGCCGAAGCGGCCGACAAGTTCCGAGAGAAGCAGGTTCCTCATCTCTGGAAAGGCGAGAAAAGCCCTTCCGCCCAATTTTTTCACAGAAACTGACATTCGCAATCTTCCTGCAGCAGATAATCGTCGTTGGACTGGCTTTCTTCGTCGTTTTCATCGATGAACTGGATTGTCATGTCCACATCAGCAATTCCATCGACCTCATCCTCATTGTCGATTTTGTCGGCATCGTCCATGCCTGCGATGTAGGCCGCGAACTTGTCGTATTCGAGTGCGTGCTGGACCGAAAAACCGATCTGGACATTCTTCGCGCTTCCTGAATTGCTGTCGAACCTCCACTCTGGAAAGACGAGCAGTTTTATCGCCTCTCCGTTGCACTTCGACAAGCGCACGTCGGCTTCATAGCAGTTTTTCATGATGAAAGGCTCAAGGGAATCGAAAACGACCCTCATTCCGTTCAGGCTTATGTCGCCCAAGCGGCCGGGCAGAAGAGAAATGTCCTCGCATTCGAATTTCCCGAAATCGTTGAACCTCGGATTCTTTCTGTTTTCAAGCATAGTCTTTTAAGTATGACAGAATCAGGCAGATTCCGCCACACTTCCGAAGGGAGCCTTCTATTTTATGACCATGACTTTTCGCGTCTCGTCGATTCCCTTTCCGCTCACACGAACAAAGTAGATTCCACGAGCCACGGGAACGCCAGCGTTGTTCGAGCCGTTCCACTTGTAGTAGTGGGTGCCCGCGCTCGCCCTGCCCTTCGCAAGCCTTCTGACCACGTTGCCGTCCAGGGTCATTACATAGACGTTCAAGATTCCGTCGTCCGGCATGTCCACCTTCACGACAGTCTCTTCCTTCGATGTAGAATTTATGACGTTGTTCAGAATCGAGACTCCGCCCCTCTGACTCTTTATCGAGCCGAAATGGAAGCTCCACAGGTCAAGGAAGGAGAAGTCCCCCTTCGCGATTCTGCTCTCCGGCATCGAGAACGAATAGAAGTCCGTCACGTTCATTCCGTCGCCGTCGTGGTCGATTTTTGTATCGCCGATTTTGAACAGGAACTGAACCTCATCGCCAGCCTTCCAGCCCCTCCCCTCCTCGTCGGAAGCGTTGTTCTTGAACGTGTAGGCCCATTCTCCGTCGTTCTCGCCCGCGGCAGGAAATTCGCTTTCCAAGGGGGATTCGTTGAAAGACGGAGCGATGGAAGTAAGAAGTTCAGGAAGCCAGATTCTCCATGAAGCGCCAAGCTGTGTGTTTATGTTCTGGCTGACGCAGAGCTTGTCCACATCGGCCGACAAATCAGGAATCAGTTCGAGGGAGCTGCCGTCGCCGTCGTAGGAGACCATCAGCACGATGTCCTTGCCTTCCCTCAATTTTCCGTAGTTGCCAGAATCCGCAGAGAAATCGTGGACTGTGTAGAGGTCGGACTCGGCAGAATCGGAAGAAGAGCCGTATATTCCCTTGGAGCTGAACCAGTCCTCCTCGGTCTCTCCCTCAGAAAGGGCCGTGTACGCGTAGAGGACATCAACGGCGTTCACCGCGAAATCAGAGATTATGTGCTTGGTGGAATTCTCAAGATAGTTGCCCATCGCGTCCTGAATGTACGACTGGTAGCCCATAACATCTGTAAGCCCTGAATTGTCAAGCTCGATGAACGTCCCTGGAATGTCGTCCAAGGAGATTTCGCCGTCGAGCGTGGCCACAAGCTCCGTGTACGACGAGCCGCAACCTTTGAATTCAAGGCTCTCCATGTTGAACGACGCGTTGCCGGAAATCTTCAGGTTGGACTTTATGCAGTCCATGGCCGTTTGGAGGTCGCCGCCGCTCAATTCAGAAAGCTTTGTTCCTTTGAAGTAAAGTTCCTTGGAGAAAACTATGTCAATCTTGTCGTGGCCGATTGGAGCCAGCGTCAACGTGAAGTTCGGCGGAGAGATGTCAATGGACTGGAGGGTTTTCTTGGAGTCTCCATCGTCGACCATGACAAGCCTGTTGCCAGCCAAATCCGTTATGAAACATTTCGGGCTGTCCTCGCTTCCCGGAGTGTAGTAGACGGTGAACATTGTCCTCGCAATCATCTGACTTGTCTGGTCCTCCGCATTCAACGGCAGGACGATGTACGGCCCGTCGACATCCGTGGTTGAGGCCGCGTCGCCCTCCTCGAAGAAGAGATTGTTCAGAACCTCCTGCGTGATTCCGGTCGTGTTGAAGGACTTCAATTCGGAAACAGAAGAGCCGAGAATCGAAACGTAGCTGAACGCGCCGGAAGCTCCGTCAAGGCTGGACACCCTTATTCCGCCAGCCGTGAGGTTCGTCGACGACACATCGTCCTGGGACTCGAGCATCCTGGAACCGCCCACATACTCGGGCGTTCCAATTACAGTGGAGCCTCCATACTGCCAGCCCTTCCTTGAAAGCCAAGAATAGCCCGCATCAGAATAGACGCTCCTCTCGTTGTCGTGCAGATGGATTTCAACATTGTAGAGGTAGGTCGCGCTTCGGGCGTTCGTCATTCCCACGACCTCGTAGTACCTGCTCGCGTTGTCCTCGTCCGTGAAATTGTTCCCCTCGCCGTCCACATAGATTGCGAACACGGGCGCGCTCGTGTCCCATCCGGTGTAGAGGCTAGAGTCCCCGGCCTCGAACGACACGGCGGACGAGCTGTCGGGCTTTCCGTTCACCGTGAGGGTCGGCAGAGGATGGACATCCGTGCTTTCCCCGTCGCAGCCGTTTCCAATCGCGTTTCCGTCAGAGTCAACTGCCTTGTCCGTTATGAAAGCGTTCGAAATTCTAGTCACTTCGCCGCGCAAGGCCACCGCGCTTTCTATGTAGCCTAGATAATTGTTGTAGCCGCCTATCGGGTTCGCCTCGTCGACATAGCCAGAGACGGAGAGCCTAACCCTGTGCGACTGTATTTCAGAGGTTCCGCCAGCCGAAAGCGCGAACTTCCTGTAGAGGGCGTGGGGCTTGGCGGAGTCGAGTCCGCCAGTCCAGCCGCCACTTCCGTCGGATGTCTTGAAGCCGGCCTTCACGCTTCCGGCCTCGATTGTGGCGAAGCCCGCGACTGTCACGCCGCTCGCGTTGTTCGTTATCGCGCCGCCATGCTCGGCCGAGGAATCGAATGTCGCAGAGGCCTGCTTGTTCACGTCGCCCGCGTCATAGGCCAAGTCGCCGATGTCCACAGGCTCCGAATACACGAATTCTATGAAGTTGTGCGAGTCGAAGTATTCCTGGACAGTTCCCTTCGAGTGCAGCTCCTGCCCGGTTCCCACGCCTACAAGAACAGGAGAGCAGCGGTCTTCGGTGGCGGTGAAGGAAGCGTTGAAACTGTCCGCCCCATATTCCTTGCCGTAACCCTCGCACATGGTGTGGCCGTATTCGGCGGAGAAAAGCCCCACGAGCCATGAAAGGTCGGTCGTCAAATCCTTGTGGACACCAGTTCTGTTCGTGGAAGCCGAATCGCCTGAGGAACTGCCTGTGGCGTCCGTGTTCCAACTGTTCGTCGTCTTCAAGTAGATTTTCTTTATGTCCGAATCGCTGTTCTTCAATGCAGTCGTGCAGTCGGGGTCGGAGTACACGCCGTCTGAAAGGGAGACCGTTTTTTTGTCGGTCCACGCGCCGCCCGAGGAGAGGGAGGAATTAATGGCGCAGTCGCTCGTGATTTCGCCGTTCGAATTCTCGATTGGCACGTTGAATTCCACGCAGATTACGTCGTCGTAGACAGAATAGGCCTTGGTGATTTTTGGAGCCACGAAGGCGAATCCTTTTGTTGAAACCACGCTTCCGTCGGAACCGTACACGGACGTGTTTCCGCCGCCATCGGTCACGTTCTGGTATTCCTCGCCAGAAGCCGCGGCCACGCACGAATTGGAAGAGACAGTGACGTTCGAGACTGTCGAGTTGAAGACCGCAGCGGAATATCCGTCCGCGCCCCAGTGCCCAGCCGCCGCGCTCGAACTTGGGTTGAACGTGACTTCGGAATCTGAATTTTCAGGAAGGGAGAGAGTGAGGCCCGCAAAATCCGCTCCGTTCAAGTAAAAATTGTCGTCGCAGGTGAATGTCAGTGAGGAATTTCCGCTGAATGTGGCGGAAGAACCGGTCGGGCTGTATTCTCCGTGCTCCACCATCTCGAACCTCGTGTCGCTTCCGCTGAAACGAGGGTCGTCCGCGCTGTATGCCGGCCCGAATATTCCGAGCAGGCTTTTGAACTCAAATTCTCCAGTCCAAGTCTTGTCGGAATCAAGATAGATGTAGACTCCTTCGTTTCCTGTGAGCGTCTGCTTTGCGCTTGCAGAGTACTCCACCGAGTTGAATTCGATTTTCAAAGCCGAAAGAGAAAGCGCCGTTGAAGAGTCCGCGTTTCCGTTGAACGAAATTTCCGAGTCCGACTCGAATTTTTTCGCGGCCGAATCAAATTCCACATCCGCGTTGAAAACGACCTCTCCAGAAACCGCCACATCCGCCTTGAAAGTTGAATTTCCGTAGAGCGTGAATTTTCCGATTTTGCTTGCTGAGCCGATTTTTCCCGCAAAGACAGAAACCGTTGAATCGCTTCCGCTTCCGATTGTCAAATCGAAATTCCCGCCGGAAACTGAATCGACTGTCGAAGAGAAAACAACAGTGTTCGATGAACAGAGGACAGTCGCGGCTGAAGCCAAAACCACGGGACAAGGAACCGAGACCGCAGACGGAACTGCAAATTCCACAGAGTCGAAGTCGGAAGAGCCGAGCACGAGTTTTTCTATTATGTCCGCACTGCCAAAATCGACAGTGGAAGCCTTGAAGTCGGTGGCGAAAGTCTTCGTCACCCCGGCGTCGTCGGTTGAAGAGACGAGCGCGTTCACTTTCACGTCGCCGAGGTCGCTTCCGCCAGAATCCTTCACGATTCCGTCCACGCTTGAGTAAGTTGAGGAATCGACAGCCACGCCTCCGAGCGTCAGACTTTTTCCATTGTGGATGTAGCTTCCGTCCACGGTCAAATTTCTTCTTACAGTGATTCCGTCTCCGTTCGTCAGGCTTTTCCCGGCCGGTATCGTCAAATCGTAGAAAATTCCAGAAATCGAGAGGTCGCCGTCGACTGTGACGTTCTTCTTGTTGAATGCGATTTTAGAGGCATTGTCTCCGCCGATGTTCCCCGTGATTTTGAGGGTTCCGCCCTCCGAGTCCGAATCCCAAACGCATGAGCCGTAGTTCGTGATTCCGTTCACGGATTGGACAAGCTCGCTTCCGCTCGACGTTCCGTTAGACGTGTTGATTCCCGTCTGTTTGAAAGCCGCACCAGAATCCACGAGCAGAAGCCCGGAAGAGAATGCGTTCTCGCCCACAGAAACAGTTCCGCTCTTGATTTCAAAAGTCTTGTCCGTGTTTGCCTGCGAGAATGCGGCATCATCAGAGAAAGAGGCCGTTCCCGTAAGTTCAAACGAAATATCGCTATTGGCTACAACATTCCCTTTGAATTCAACAGAATCCGCTTTTACCGCAAGTTCGTTGCCGGCTGTGACGGTTCCGTCGTAGGTCTGGGCGCCCGCAGTGGTGACAGTGGACGAAACAAAAGTCGTGTCGCCCGTGATTGTGAGAGATGAAGTTCCATTCACCGTGTTCGAGGCTTGAGAGCCGAATGTGGGGTTTCCGCTTATCGCGACCGCGGAAGGCAGTTCGACATCGCCGTTGAACGATATTGTCTTGCCCGAATCATTGAAGGAAAGCGCGCCGCTTCCGCCGAGCGTGATTTTTCCGCCGCTTGAAGGCGTGAAAGTCTCGTCGGAAACGGCGTTCACGGTTGTGGATTCGATTGCGATGTTGTCGGCGGAAATTTCATCCGCCTCCGCACCCAAGTCAAGCGTCGCAGAAGAGCATTCAAAATCACCGGATGCCAAGGCAACATCTTCGGCAAGGCTTGTTTCGCTTCCGCCGTTTATTTTGAAATCGCCCGATGTCAAAGAAACCGTTCCGCCGACTTCCACTACAGTCGCGCTTCCGCCGTTTATTTCGAGGCTGCCTTCTCCGCTCAATCCGTCTGTGCATGAGATTGTGAAAGCCGAAGACGCGCTCGCGGCAATTGTCGTCGCAAGCCCGGAAGTGTTCAATACGACAGATGGCGCGTTTATCGTCGAAGTTCCAGACGGCAAAGTCAGCGTCACGCCAGTAGAATCGGAGACAGCGGGATTGAAAGTGATTTTTTCTGCTGTGACGGAATATCCAGCTGTCGGATTCGCCGCCAAATTTCCGCTTCCTTCTATTATGATGTCCTTGTATGTGAGATTCGCAATGTTCGAGAGAGTTCCGCTTCCAGTTGAATTTCCGAAGAAATACCAGGTTCCGCCCTCTGTCACTTTTGAAGAATCAGTCGGCAGCACGATTGTCGGTGTTGAAGAAGAGAGCTGCGTGCCGTAGAGGTGGATGTTTCCCGTGTCGCTGAAAATGTCCGAAACAGTAAGTCCGTACCCGTCAAGATAAAGATTGGCGTCGTCGGTGACAGTCGAAGAGCCGTTTGTCGTCGATTCAACATGCAGCTCGGCGAACGATGCGTTGCCAGAAAGATGCGGCCACTTCGATATGGTGTTTCCTTCGACAGTCGGCTGCTGAATGTAAATCGAGCATTTTCCGTAGAGCGGGCTTGATGAAAGCAGAGTGGGCGCGCTGCTGACAGCGATTACAGTTCCGCTTCTGCTCTTCTGCGCCCAGTTTTCTGCGTCAGTCCATGTTGTGCCGTTCGCCCCAATCCAGTAGTAGTCGAGCTTGAACACCCAGCCGTAGGGAATCGCACCGACAGGAATCGAGTTCCAGACCGTGTATGTCGTCGTCGCCTCGCTTCCGTCGCCCGGGTCGATTCCGATTGTGACATCGGTGCCAACGCGAAGGAATTCTCCAGTGTCCTGCGACGAGGAAAGTGTGATTGAGCCTGTGCCGTCTATCGAAAGCAGGGAATCCACATCGCTTCCCGAAAGCGTCATGGCGCTGGAGACGAAAATCATGCCGTCTATTGAAACGCTTTTTCCGCCAAGATTCTCGGCTGAAAAATTGTTGAATTCTATTTCGCCAAGGTCACTTGCACTGGACTTTCCTTTCAGCGTCAAAGAACTTCCACTAGGATTCAGAACAACAGTTCCTCCGTTTTTCGTGAAGACGGTGCCGCTCAAATCAACGCTCGAACCCTTGAATTCTGTGGTCGTTGAAGATTCGGTCAACTTTCCAGAACTTCCGCTGTAGTTTCCAGTAAATGTGACAGCGCCGCTTCCCCCGACAATCGTGCCGTCGTTCACGGTCGCCCCAGAAACTGTGAATGTTCCGGTAGAGAGCGTCAAAGTAGAACCTGCGCTTACAGAAAGCGAATCGAACGTGGAGTCACCCATCGTTATCCTGACAGTCCCGGAGTCGGCCGAGTCTCCCACCTTCACGTTTCCGGCCTCACCTCCGACAATGTTCACGCGCCCAAGCAATGTCAAATCGCAGGAATTGTACTTGGCGGCGTAAACGGTTATCGCCTTGCCCCCTGCACTTCCTCCAGTGAAGACAGATTCAGAGCTTTCAGATGTGATTGTGAGCTTGGTTATGGTGATGCTTCCATTCCCGGAATTTGTGACAGAGCTTCCGTTTTCCGTGAAGTCGCTGATGGTGACTTTTCCGCCCCCGCTGTTCGTGAGCGTTTTCCCGGACGCCAATTCCACGCTGCCGCCCAATGCAGAAGCCGTCCCCGAAGTGAAAGTCGCGTCTCCGTCGAACGCCACACTGCCGGAACTATCGACCGGCCCCGCAAATTCCACAGCGTTTGTGAACTCCACATTCTCGAACGAACATTTGCCAGTTCCGTCTGTGAAAGAGGAGATTTTCATCACATTCGAGGAATCGCCCTTGAACGAAAGCTCATTCGCGGTTATTGCACTCGCGTTGAATTTGTAGGTGTTCGACGAAGCCACCCCCGAAGCGTCGAACACAAGCCCCGAAGACGGAATGTTGTTGAACGTCACGACACCGGCCCCAGAGAAAGTCCACGTTCCCTTGTCGACCACGCTCGAACAGTTTTCCGCGATGTAGAGGGTGCCGTTCACAGTGACGCTTCCCCCTGACTCGTTCGTGAAGTCAGCCCATATCGCCGATTGCCCCGATTGAACGACAAGATTTCCTTTGTTCGTCAGTTCCGAGTTGATTTCGCCTCCGTCAGCTAAAATGAATATTCCGGCATTTTCCACAGTGAAAGACGAAGCGGCCTTTATGTTGCCGGAGACAGTCCAATCGCCCGACTCAATCACGAGGTCGTAGTAGTCAACCGTGTTGTTGTCGCTTCCGTAATCCGTCACAGTGCCGCTTCCTGCCGAATAGACGACAGAGCCGGAATCGTTGTCCATTATCGCATTTCCAGACGAATCCAAAATTCTTCCGCTGCCTGTGAAAATGACTTTTCCGTAATTTTCGAACGTTGTGGAATCGGAATCCGTGTTGGCGCACGAAAAGTCGCTGGCTCCAAGCTTTATAGCGGTGTTTTCGCCAGCAGAATCCGACGTGCCAACGCTCAGAGACAGCACCGACACCGCGCCGAGGGAGGAAGCGTCGAGAATGTTCGAAGCAGAATTTGAAACTATGATTTCAGAACTTCCGCTTGTGTACGGAGGATAGGAACCTGCCGGAAGCGTGTTGTTTCCGTCCTCGTCCGTCGCCCAGTTGCCGCCGGAAGCGTTCAGCCAAGAACTGCTGTTCGTTCCAATCCAATAGAAGACCGTGGAGAACCAGTTCGTCGTTGTGTAAGAGGGAGTGGCGGCGGAAAGCCCGGAATCCGTTATGGTCGCAGAATCAGCAAAGAGGGAGAGAACGTTTGTCGACTTTGAATTTTCCACGATGACATATTCAAAAGAAGAGTTTGTGGGTGAAGTCGAAAAAGTCACGTTCCATTCGCCGCCGTTTTTGGAACAGAGCGTCACTTCCTTTCCGCTAGCCCCATTCGCCGAGAACGTGCCGATTGTCTGCGTCTTCCCGTCCTCGAATTCGATTGTGGAAGCGGAGCCGAAAGAGGAGTTGTCGATTACGACATCCGAAAGAGTGTTGCTTTCATTTATGAGTGCATTTCCCGTCAGAGTCAAATAAGAACCGCTTACGAATCCAGCATAGAATCCGGCAAGCGTGCTGGTCGAAACAGAAGCGCCCGAATCAAAATGGACAGGCCCCATGGAGTCAAGGACGGAAAGCGGAGTCGTACCGCCGACATCATCATTGAAATAAATATTCGAAAGATGCGTGAACCCAAGAGTGTACGCACCGTCCACAGTGGAATTGAAATCCACTCCGCCGGCCGCATCTATGTTCGTGTTTTTTTGAAGGACGACCGCGCCGCTGAAATTGGCATAGCCGGCTTCTACATCCACGGCGACGACAAGAGAATTCGCGCATTCGTAGTTCAGATAGATTGTCCCGCTAGTTCCGACATCCAACGAAACATCGCCGCTGGCCGAAGTCATCTTCTGGGACACCGTGATGTTTCCGCCGGAGGTGATGTCGATGTCGTTGGAGGATGTGATTCCGTCAGCAACGTTGCCGTTCACAGACGTCAAAGTCGTCACTTCCACGTCTACTGATGTTTTCAACACCAGGCTTTCGGAACTTCCGCAGGCGATTTTCGAGACCACATGCGGAACCGAAGACAAATCGAAAGTCCCCTTCTTGCTCGAGCTTATGGAATTCAAAAGAAGCTTTTCTACAGATATGACGCCTGTCGAAGTTACAGTTCCTCCAGCGATTATCTCAAGCATTGTGTCAGACGAGCCGTCCACGTTCACAGGACCGTTGAAGGAAATATCTCCATTGACCTTTATTCTCGCCCCCCGAAGGTCCACGGTTCCCTCTCCGACGCTTTTGAAAGATTTAAGCGCGGTGGTCGTCCCGACGGTGCCTATGAAAAGAGCGGTAGCAGAAGTGTCGACCTCAAGAGCGTAGTTGTTGTTCACTTTTCCATTGAACTGAATGTTGCCACTGCCGGATTTCAGCACGGTGTCGGCGGAGAGGGTCGCCTCGCCTATGAAGCGTTGTTTGCCGCCGTTTTCGCTCGTGTCGACCGTCCCTCCTAGCTCCGCAGTTCCGGAGACGACGTCCACGCTTTTCGCCTTGAGCGACTTCGTCGAAACCAAATTTCCATTGGAGAGCACAAAATCCCCGGTCAGCTCGATTTTCCCCTCGTTCTTTACGGAGCCGACAGTCGCGGAAACAGAATCGGCCTGGACAACGCCCGAAGAAGAGACCGAAAGAGAGTACGAGGCTGAATCAGAACTCCCCAAATCGATTGAAGTCGATTCGAGGGTGCCTTCGACAGAAAGCGTGTAGGCTGGAGTGTCGCCGCCTGTTTTTGTCACATTCGTGATGATTGCGGTTTTTCCGCCGCTTATCGTGACGTTTCCGCCAGAGTGCAGCGTCAACAAAGGAGAGCCTACGTCGCAGTCGAGGACGAGGGTGCTTGTGGCGTCGTCGGCGGCTCCGGTACCCGCTGGCCTGCAGGTTTCGATTTGGCTTTTTACAGTCAGTTTTTCGCTTGAAGAGCTTGATATCGTCACGGAAAAGTCGCTAGTCTGCGTGTTCGTATTCGGTATCAGAAGCTCATTGATTGTTATGTCGCCATTGAGAGTGATGGATGCGGCAGAGATTATTTTCGCGGTGTCGCCGTCCGCGTTCGGATATGAAGTTCCGCCGTCGTCGCTCGACCAGTTTGACGAATCGCTCCATGAAGAGCCGTCTCCCCCGCCCGTCCATGTGTACGTGGAAGCGGACAACGAAGCGCACATAGAGAAAAAAACAATCGGAATCAAAAAAAAGGAAAGTTTCCCGCAAGTTTTCAGGAAGCCGGATTTTTCATGAGGAGCTGCTTCATCAATACATTCAAAAAACTTCATCTTCATATTTTCGGCAGAAAAAGGAAGCTGTCACAATCCAACACGGACGAAGAGAAGAGAAGCGCGGGGAGAATCCCGACTAGCCGTAGATTACTGCGTCGTCTTCAGGCACCGAGAAGACGTTGCAGTTTCCGTCCTCGTCGAAGAAATCCGAAATCTCCTCGATTTTCAGGGCGGCAGACAAGCTGTCGTCGTGGACGATTACCAAGTCGGCGGTGGAAATCACGGTGTCCCACTTCGTCTTGTTGAAAAGAGCCAAGAATTCGGCGTCGGAGAAAGCGAATTTTTTCCCGACGCGCACGTTTATGTAGGCGATTGGGGATTTGCACTCGCCTATCGCATTTACCACTGCGTAATAAATATGCGCGCACACAGTTTTTAAATCCATGAAATCCATTATAATTCACTTCATGGAATTTTTGAAATTGATTTTAAAGGGAATCGTCTTGGGTGTAGCCAACGTGATTCCAGGCGTCTCGGGCGGCACGATGGCCGTCGTCTTCAACGTGTACGACAGGATAATCGACTTGATTTCCCCTGATTTGAAGAAGATTTTCCGCTCGTGGAAATTCTGGCTTCCGCTCGCGGCCGGCATGGGAATCGGAATAATCGTGTTCAGCAAGGTCATCACCGCCCTGCTCGGCCGCCACCCGATTCCAACGACGTACTTCTTCATAGGCCTCATACTTGGCTCTATTCCGCTCATCGTCAGAAAGATGAAAACGGAAGGGAAAAGCGGAGAAACAAAAGAGAACGAAGAAGAACAGCGGAATGAAAAAGAAAGTGAATCGGGCTCCCCTCGGCTCCAAGAATCCGACCGCGAAAAGAAGAACCATGAGAGGAAGGGCCGTGTCCTGTTGAAGCTCGCCTTCCTCGTGGGTCTGATGATGGTGCTTTCCATGAAGTTCTTCGGAGGGGACGTGGACGCGAGGAAGGCCGAGGAAAAGAGGAAGGCTCTTGACCAGGGCACAGTGTCGCTCGTCCAAGCAAAAACCGCCCCGAACGCCCAAGGCAACGCGAATCCCGACTCAAAAAGCGGCGAAAACTCTCAGGAGAAGCAAGTCTGGGTTGCGCCCGCCCAAAGCGAAGCCCAAACGGAAGGGGCAGCTTCCGTCGAAAAGCTCGACATCGCCAAAGCCCTCCTCCTTCTAGTCGCGGGCGCCGCCGCGGCAGTCGCCATGATTATCCCCGGAATCTCAGGCTCGTTCCTCCTGCTCGCGCTCGGCATGTACGGCAGCGTGATGGCGGCAATCTCAAGGCTCGACATCCTCTTCCTGCTTCCGTTCGCAGTCGGTGTCGTCCTCGGCCTCGTCTTCGGAGCGGCCCTCGTCCGCTTCCTCATGAAGAAGATTCCGTCGCACACATACGCCTGCATCCTCGGCCTCGTCGTCGGCTCGGTCGTAGTGATTTTCCCGGGATTCGGCACTGTGGCAACCACGCTCGTCTCGGCGGCCACTCTCGCGCTCGGTTTTTTCGCGGCATACCTCTCCTCAAGGAACGAATAGAAGGGCGAAAGTCGAGTTTTCACAGAGCAATGGCAGAAACGAGCGGAAGCGGGGTTCCGCCCATCAAAACACTAAACATCGCAAGCGATGTTAACGCCACCGCGAAGCGGTACTGCCGTTTTGGGCAAGACTGCGCAAGCAGGCTGCGGTTCCCGCTGGGAGCTTGTTTCTGCAACTACGGTATGCATAAACTCGACATTCGACCGAATAGAAAAAAAGCGTAAGGCAAAAAAAATTCGCATTTCCAAACAAAATGCGAATTTCAAGACGGAAGCCCGATTAAAGCTGGCTCGCGAGCTGCGCGGCTTTCTCCTCCGCCCAGCTGTACTGCGAAAGGTACTCGCCGTTGAATTTCTTCTTGGCAACCTCGTCGCCGTCAAGGAAGTCGTACACGTCGCAGCGGAACATGTTCACGTCCACGGCATACGAATTCTCGCCGCGCACAAAGAGGTTCTCCACTCCGTACACGGAAAGCGTCTCCTCAAGATTCTGCACGATTCGCGTGATGTAGACCTGGTTGCTCCTGGTGTACTCCTTGTCCATGAAGATGACGGCCGCAAGCTCCTTTCTTGAGACGCTGGCCCCCCTTCTGTCCACGAGGTAGGCGAAGAACTCCTTTGTCTTGGACCACTTGAAGTTCACGTTCTTTCCGTTCACTATCAGGTCGAAATTTCCGAACGTGCGTACGAACACCCCGAAATTCTCGCGCTTCTGGATTACGGCGAGTTCCTCCGCCAAATCGTCCTTGTTCACAGGCTTCAAAAGATAGCCGCTCGCCCTCACCTTGAAGGCGTCCACGGCAAATTCCGAGAAGCCCGTGAGGAATATGATTTCGATTTTCGGACGGACGAGCTTCAACTTTTTTGCAAGCTCAAGGCCGTTCATCTCCGGCATGTCAATGTCCAGAATGGCCACATCCGCCTCGTTCTTCGCGTCCCTCACATATTCAAGGGCGTCCGTTGGCTTTGAAAAACTCTTCACTGAACTCACATACTCGATTTCCTTGCATACGGAAACGAGGTCGTCGAGTATCAAAGGCTCGTCGTCGACACAAATTAAATTCATCCAAGTATCTCCTTAATAAAAGCCATTTTGTTTTTTCGGAATCTTCACCGTTATCTTGGTTCCGACACCGATTTGACTTTCTATTTTCATTTTTCCATTGCACATGGACTCAATCCTGTTCTTCACGTTTTTGAGCCCGACGTGCTCCGAATTTTCCTTCTCGATTTCAAAAAGCATGCTCTTCACGTCGAACCCCTTTCCGTTATCAAGAACCTCTATTATATGATTTTTTTTGTCGGAATAGGTATGGATTTTAACAAATCCATCGTCTTTTCCGCGGATTCCATATCTTATCGAGTTCTCCACAAGCGGCTCAATCGAAAGGAACGGAACTTTCACATCCGGATCGTCTATCTCGAATTCCACTCTTATGTTCGGAAAACGGAGCTTCTCTATATCAGTGTACACTGTTATGTGGTTAATTTCCTCATCGAAAGAGACAAGCTCCATGTTCTGCAATCGGACGTTTCCCCTCAAATACTTTGAAAAGTTGTTGATTGTCTTGGCAGCCAAATCCGAGTCCTTTTTGCAAAGAGCCTGTATCGTCGCCAGCGCGTTGAAAAGAAAGTGCGGCTGAATCTGCGCGACCAGCACCTGATTCTGCATTATGTCAAGTTTGTGCCGCAAAATCACCTGCACATTAACATAGACTACGATAATTGCAATCAAAACTCCAATATATGTCAAGGATATGCCAGGCACCTTAACCTGAATAACGGCCGCAACATAAGGTGCTATGTTTATCATCATGGAAGCGGATTTTATGTGCCAATTCGCCTTTCTTGTTGCCACATAAGGCATCACAACCAAAAACACGGAGAATGCAAAGATAAGACTCAACTCATAATACAC
>CAMHLH010000016.1 GCA_946185925.1 uncultured Treponema sp. | reverse complement strand
GCGGAAGTGCTGAAAATTCGCCCGATGCAGCTTTTTGATGAGGATGCGAATCCACTGACCATAATCACCGACAACAAGGAACAACTGATTTCAGAAATATCAGAAAAAATCTATTCGCGGTTTCAAGGGAATTTGAGGCGAGATATATCAAAAGTCATAGATGAGATGATTAAGTAAGGCGGCTTTCAGTCCTCCAGCAGGCGATTCTGAATTTGCAGTAGCGGGGGATTTTGTATAAAGTCCGCGCGAGATTGACAAATCAAGGCGGTGTGCTATAGTAGACCTAGTGAATCGCCCGAAAAATCGCGAGGGGTCTTTTGATGGAAGTTGGGCGTGCTTCCCGATTCATGGTATGGACGGCTGTGGTCTTTTCCACAGTCGCTTTTTATTTTTAAAATAGCGGTTGTTTGAAGGCGAAATCGTTTTTATGTCATAAAAATCTGCACTTGAATCGTCATAATTTGGTTCGATGCAGATATACGCCGTTGCGTTGTTTGAGTTTCGGAGAAGGAGACCGATTCCATTTTCGTAAATCTCATCGTAATTCATCGCTATGTCCTCTGCGGCCTCTCTTGCGTCCGCTCTTTCTTGAGGGGTAGCCTGTCTGCACGTCATAGAAATCTCCATCCAGTGAGGGCATGAGCTTTACTATTGCTACGTGATTTTTTTCCAAATACGACTTAACAAGAATTAGGGAGCCGTTTTGTCCTTCCGTGGATATGGACGCAATCAAACAGTTCTGCTACACGAGATTAATCTGCACTTTTTTTCCGAGAGCGGTGGCAAAACGCTCAAGAATACCGATTGAAGTGTTGTGGGTGAAATCGAGCACATTGTCCACGGCGGAGCGGGAAGTGTGCATTTTTTCAGCCATGGCGGACTTTGAGATGTTCTGCTTTTTCATTTCTTCTTCGAGCTGCAGGGCGATTATGCGTTTTGTCGCAAGTTCCTGCGCTTCCTCGTAAAGTCCCTGTTCAATCATAAAATCATCAAAATTCTGTCCGATTCCTTTCATTTGTTCATTTCCTTGAACAGCCGCAATCTGTTCTGTGCTGTAGCCAACTCGTTCTGTGGAGTTTTTTGCGATTTCTTTACGAAACCATGAAGCAAAATCATCATATTCTCTGCAACCGTAAAGAAAATCCGGCAAATTCCGTCGGTTAGATTCACTCTGATTTCCCACAAGTCATTTTCCATTTTTCTGACAAGCGGCAATCCCAGCGGAAAACCTTTCTGCACTTCAAAAATTTTCGTACCTACTTCACGTTTGTCATCCCTCGAAAGACCAAGAATAAAGTCTCTACAAGGTTGATTTCCTTGTTCGGTTTGAAAAAATGCTGTAGTTAGAGGCTTTTCCCTTTCCATATATCAACTGTACATTATATTGTACGGTAAATCAACAAAAATTTAATTTGGCTGACAGACTTTGATTATTCCATGACGATACGTCTCCTCCAGCAGGCGATTCTTGAATTTGCAGTAGAGGGCGGGGGGATATGAAGTCCGCGCGAGATTGACAAATCAAGGCGGTGTGCTATAGTGAAACTAGTGAGTCGCCCGAAAACTTGCGAGAGGGCTTTTATAATGGAAGTTTGGCGTGCTTCCCGATTCGTCATGATTAGGTTCGATGTGTGATATTTTTGGGTCAAAACGTTGTTTTCGCATTTTTTTAACAATCTTTTGAGGTAATTTATGGAATATGTTGTCAATTTTACGTGGGACGAGGAAGCTTCTGTGTGGATTGCGCAAAGCGACGATATCCCAGGACTCGTGCTTGAAGGCGGCTCTTTGGATGCATTGATTGAAAGGGTGCGATATGCTGCACCAGAGCTTATTGAGTTGAACGATGCAAAAAAATCGGACTTGTTTTGCTTCCGAGTTGAACGGCATGAGAGGATTTTTGCATGACGGAATATGGAAAAGAAGTCAGGAAAATACTTGTGCAAAACGGTTGTAGCTTTGTCAGGCATGGAAAAGGCGACCACGATATTTATTATAGTCCAATAACGAACAGAAATTTCACCGTAGATTCAAAAATAAAATCTCGCTACACAGCAAACGCAATTATGAAACAAGCCGGAATCGATTATCATTTTTGATAAATATCATTCTTGTGAGCGCGAATTCTCCAAAATACCGTGCTTGAGATACTTTCCGACTCTTCGCCCTTTTTCGTGCTATACTTTCCACATGAACGAAATCCGAAATCTGCCGATTGGTGTACAATCATTTGAAGAAGTCAAAATCAAGAACTGCATTTATATCGATAAAACAAAATTCATTGCACCTCTTTTGAGCGTTGGAAAACCTTATTTTCTCTCCCGCCCGCGCCGGTTCGGAAAGTCGCTTTTTCTTTCGACGCTCAAGGCGTATTTCGAGGGGCGGAAGGATTTGTTCGAGGGGCTTGAGATTTCAAAGACAGAAAAGGAATGGAAGAAGTATCCGGTTTTCTATTTTGATTTCAACGTCGGCGATTTTACGGACGAGGAGAATTTCAGAAGGACGCTTGGGCTTAAGCTTGACGAATATGAAGAAATTTACGGCGTCAGAAACAAAAATGCCACAAGTCCTGCCGACAGGTTCAGCGACTTGCTGAAAAGCGCGCACGAGAAGACTGGACTGCAGGCGGCGGTTCTCGTGGACGAGTACGACAAGCCGCTTTTGAACGCGGTCGGCGACGAGAGACTCGTGGATACGTTCAGAAAAATCCTCAAATCGTTCTACGGGGTCATAAAAGGCGAGGACGCGCACATCCGCTTCGTCTTCATCACGGGAGTCACTTGGTTCGACAAGGTGAGCATCTTCTCCGACCTGAACAACCTTCGGGACATTTCCATGTCGGAGGCTTTCTCCGCGATTTGTGGAATCTCGCAGGAGGAGCTTGAGGCGAATTTTGTTCCCGAAATCGAGAACATGGCGGAGAAGAACGAGATTACAAAAGATGAGTGCCTCGAAAAGCTCAAAAAAAACTACGACGGCTATCATTTCTCCAAGAACACGAGGACCGACATCTACAATCCGTTCAGCCTTCTGAACGCTTTCGCGGACTGCAATTTCGGAAGCTACTGGTTCTCGACAGGCACGCCCTCCTTCCTCACGAAGATGATGCGGGAAACTGTCTTCGACTATTCGTCTCTCGAAAACGGAATCGACGTGGACTCCCGCTCGCTTGAGGAGTACCGGTTGAATTCGAGCGAGCCTGTTCCGATGCTCTACCAGACCGGCTACCTCACAATCAAGGATTACGAGAAGGAATTCAACAGCTACACGATAGGCCTGCCGAACGACGAGGTGAAATTCGGCCTCTGCAAAAGGCTCCTCCCTTTGTACGCAGGGTTCTACGACGACGACAAGAAAATCGAGAGTTAAAATCGGTGTGAACTATTCAAGCGCGGCTGAGCAGCTTACGGACTGGAAGATTTCGGAGGAGTGAGCGATACTCGGCGAAGTGAAAAATCTCCCTCATGTTTTTGTGTTTTTTATTTAAAACTCGCTCATGTTTTTGTGGTTTTTCTTCAAAACTCGCTCATGTTTTTGCAAGAGTATGCTAGAATTGCCTTATGTACTTGAAGCGAAAATTTGATATTTATCTTGCTGAATGGAAAAATTCTCCGGTCAAAAAGCCTCTTGTCGTAAAAGGGGCTAGGCAAATCGGCAAAACGGAATCAATCGTGTAGATTCTCCATGCACGTCTCCTCCCGCCCCCAATAAAACTTCAACAACAAACAAACACAACCACCCCCGAATCCCCCCCGGAATGGCCGTGTTCCCTTCGTTGTTCCTCCTTAATCCTCTATTGAGAAGCTCGTGTCCGTGTAGTAGAAGCCCTTTCGGGTGTAGTCGTACTCGATGGGGGCGTGGCAGCGGTTGCGCAAAAAGTCGATGTCGCGGCCGACTGTGGAAATCGACAGTGTGGCTTCCCCGAATTTTTCCTTCATGAGGTCCTGCAGTTGGTTCTTGTTCAGGCACTGGCCTTTTTTCATGCAGTTGTGGATGAAAAGCATCCGCTCGAACTGGAGCCCCCTGCCGACTTTCTCTCTTTCCGGCGTGTCCTTGCAGATGATTTCCCTGCCGTCTCGGTGGAAGACTGAGCAGGCGAAGAACGCCATCTCCCCGCATTTTAGCTCGGCCGAATTGCCCTCGTAGCGGACTTCCTGCAGCGACTCGCAGCAGTGGAAGGCGAGGTTTCGGATTTCCTTCACGCTCGACGGAATGACGACCTTCCTGATTCTCTCGTAGTTTTCGGGCCAGACGAGCTCGTAGAAAACGCCGCCGGAAATCGTCCTGGCTCCGTCGGGAATCCGCATCGACGCTTGCGTGCAGTCTGAGCGGTAGAGCACGCTCCTGTGGATTTTGTTCATCATGAAGCCGTCGACGATTTCGTACGCGTCGCTTTTGAGCAGCGTCTCCGTCAGTTTCCTCTTCCTCTTCGCGAACATTTCAGGCGTCTCTTCCCCAAAGCTCGTGAAATTTATCCGCTTGATGTTCTTCCCCACGTGGATTTCCTTCAGGCTGTCGAGCGACCTGAGGTTCCCAATCCGCTCGGCGTGCGCTGGAATCCACAGTTCCTGGAGGGAAGGGCATTGCTCGAAGTGCACCTCGAAATCGCTCATCTCCATCGGGAACTGGATTTCCTTGAGCGCATTGCAGTAGTGGAACGCCAGCGGGGAGATTCTCCTGACGGAAGAGGGGACGACGATTCTCTCAATCGTGCTGTCCGGCTCTATGTCGTCGGCGAAAACGTAGCTGTCGATTTTCTCGACCCCGTCTGGAATTACGACTGTCGAGTCGTGCCCTTTGTACCGCCTGAGCGTCTGCATGTCCTTCTTTTCTATGCGGTCTTTCTGTTTTGTTATGATGAAATCGGATGTTTTGTCAGGCATCGGTGTCCTCCTTTTTGCTTGTATTTTTGCACATTTGCTTTTTCCCTGTCATTCGGAATCTCACTTCAATGGCACGGTACCGTCAGAGCAGACGACTTCGGTGGCGGGGACGCTTCCATAGGTCAAGTTTGCGCCATCTGCAATATGAGCATTCCACTCTGCTACCGTTCCTGCAAAAGTTATGCTCTCAAGATTGCTGCAGAGCTTGAACATGCCGTCATGAAATTTTATAAGTGTGGTGAGAATGGTTACGCTTTTGAGATTATTGCAACATGCAAATAGGTTAAAAGTATTTGAATACGCTCCCCATACACTTTTCGGGATAGTGATGCTGGTGAAACTTACGCAACTAGCAAACGCTCCCTTTCCAATTCCTGTCACGCCATCCGGTATTGTAATATTTTCAAGTTTATGGCATCCATTGAATGCAAAATCTCCAATCCTGTTTAGTTTTTCAGGCATAGAGATGCTTCTGAGATTTTCACAATACTTAAACGCTTCGTCTCCGATAGAAGTCACGCCGCTCGGAATTTCGATGCTCGTAAGGCTTGAGCAACCGGAAAACGCAGAACTTTTGATAGAAGTCACGCTGTCCGGAATTTCGATGCTCGTAAGGCTTGAGCAACCGGAAAACGTACCGTCTCTGATAGAAGTCACACCGCTCGGTATTTCGATGCTCGTAAGGCTTGAGCAGTTAGAAAACGTACCGTCTCCGATGTAAGTCACACCGCTCGGTATTTCGATGCTCACAAGATTTTTGCAATCCTTAAAGTCGTCGCCGATGTAATGAGTTATTCTATTCTCGCTTTGAGTCATAGGACCGTTGATGGAAGTCAATCCTGTCGTGTCTGATAAATCAAGGGCGATCCCGACAGACGTTTTGTTAATTGCGGTTTTTATCTCCTTGATTCTGACGTTTGTTATTTCTCCAGAGACGAAAACGGTGTCGCTTTTTTGCATCGCGCTTATTTTGTCGGTGACATCGGCTGCTGTGGCGTGGATTTCCCACTTTGCGTACAGTTTTACGTCTTCCGTTATTTCGCTTTCAAAGTCGAACGGATTTTCAGAGAGTGTTTCGCCTCCGTCGGAAGATGTGAACCAGCCCATGAGGTCGTAGGGGTAGTTCTCAGGATTTTCCGGCTTCACGGCTTTTTTTGTGTAGCCGACTGTCTGGGAGTCGACTTCTCCTGCGCCTTTCGTGTCGAAACTCACGGTAGAAAAAATGGTTGTCTCCCACCTCGCGTACAGCGTCTTCGCTCCGTATTCTCCCTTCGCAATCGTCTCCACTTTGTTTCCGTCCGTTTCCGCGTCGTACCAGCCTGCGAACGCGAAGCCCGTAATGTTCTCCAAATCCAAGAGGGCGATGTCCTCCTCTCCCGTGTAGATTTCCGGGTTCGGGTTCTCTCTTTCCCTCAGGTTCTCGTAGCTGATTCTGTAGCCCCACGCAGCGTACAAGGTCGTGTCGGATGCGATTTCGTACGCCTTGCAGCCTTTGCCGTCCGCGCCGATGAATTTCTCTCCCTTCGCGTACTCTTCCGTGTAGAAGCCGCCGAAACTGCTGTTCGCCATTGTCGGAACGCTCTCAAGGTCGCCGAGCTTATCTCCGAACGTGACGCTCACTTGGCTTTCCTCGCCGTTGTTGCTGAGCGTGACGGTGTAGGTGTTCGCCGTCCACTTCGCCGTAAGAGTTGTGTCCTTCGTAATCGGCGTGGAAAAGTCGAACGCGTTTTCTCCGTCGTACCACGCCGAAAACGTGTAGCCGGTCTTTGTCGGTTTGCTCGGCTCCGTGGCGGTCTTCCCGCTTTCGACGGTCTGCGATTCTATTGTGGTTTCACTGTCTGATACGAAGCTCACCTTGTGGTAGACGGTTTCCGGCACTTTCGGTGTTTCGGTAGTCGTTTCAGTTGGCGTTTCAGCTGGCGTTTCTGTAGGCGTTTCAGCCGTTTGCTCGGTTTCGCTTTCCGACTCCTCCTCCTGGCAGCCCGCGAACGCGAAAATAACCGCCAAAATCAATAAAACTGCAAATCTCTTCATAAGCTTGTTCTCCTTTCTTGTTGTGTTTTGTGAGTAGAGAATAGCCCATGCAGTATGTCAGTACGTGACAGAGTGGAATTTTGGGGGCGATTTTTTTATGGGAACTTTCAGAAAAAAAGTCCGCTTTTTAATTTTCTGTTATAAACCGAGAGTTTTATGAAAATCGGCATTTTATAAAGTAGAATGGACTGATAAAAAAACGGAGGAAAAATTGAAAAAACTTGCTGCTTTCGCCGTGACGCTCTTTCTTGGGAGGGCGTTCGCCGTGACGCTCTCTGTCGGGGACGCGGTGAATCTTGCGCTGGAAAACAACATATCGATAGAAAGAAACGAGATTACATTGAACGCATTGAAGAGGGCGGACAGGCATTCATGGAATTCCGTAAGCCCCACAGTCTCCCTGGGCGCGAGCGCGGGCGTTCCAATCGACGCTTTGAGCGACACCGATTCGCAGTATTCTGCCGCGTTCGGGCTGTCGGCGACCCTTTCCCTCAACTTGAGCGCGAACCTCTACACGGCAGTCCAGACAGCCAAGTACAATCTGGAAATCGGCGAGATTGCCTTCAACGACGCGGTGAAGGACGTGGAGCTTTCTGTGAGGCAGACTTTCTACGGGCTTTTGTACGAGAAGGAGAACATCGCGCTGCAGGAGAGGAACATGGTCGTCGCCCGGCAGCAGTACGAGACGAACTTGAAGAAGTACAACGCGGGAAGACTCAGCGAGCTTGACGTGCTTTCGGCCGAGGTCTCCTACAAGCAGTGCGTTCCCACCGTTGAGGGCGCGAAAATCACCTACCAGAACGATTTGGCTTCGTTCAAGCGGCTTTTGGGGATTTCGCTGGACGAGGAAGTGGAGCTTGAGGGCGATTTGGACTCGCTTGTGTTCTTGGACGAAATCAATATCGACGGAATCCAAGTCTCGTCCTCCACTGTGAAGACTCTGGAGAAGCGCGTGGCGGCCGCGGAAAATTCGGTGCTGGACAGGCGCTTTTCGGCGTACGCTCCGAGCCTGAACGCTTCTCTTTCGTGGAGGGACCAGTACTGGTACGCGGGCTACGACGGAACCGCCCCGGACGCTTCAAAATCGGCGACGCTGACTTTGAGCGCGACAATCCCGCTCGACGGCTATCTTCCATGGTCGACGAAAAGCGACAACGTGGAAAGCGCGAAGGACACCCTCGAAGACTACCGGCTGCAATTGGAGGACGCGAAGACGAGCCAGCGGATTTCCGTGGACTCCTACCTCCGTTCGATAAGGCAGAGCCAGGCGGCCATCAAGTCCAAGCAGGCGAACGTTCGCCTCGCCCAGAAAAGCTACGACATGACCTACGACGCGTACAGCCGGGGAACGAAGGATTTGCTGAGCCTGCAGAGCGCGAACAGCACCCTTCTTTCGGCGCAGTTGTCGTTGAAGAGCGAAATCTACAATCTGTTGAAGAATTTGATGGCTCTCGAAAAGACTCTCGGCGTTGGATTCGGCTCGCTTTCGGGTGCGGACGGAGAAAAATAGATGATTGAAGCAGAAAAGGAGAAACGAATGAAAGTCGGTAGACACATCAGAAAATCGCATATTGTGGCGGGCGCCGTAGTGCTGGCGGCGGTCGCGGTGGTCCTGGGAGCGAATTTCCAGGCGAAGCTCTCCGCGTCCTCTGACGCCGGCGGCAATGGTCGCGGTGGGCGCGGCGGCGGCACCGTGGTCTCTGTCAGGACGAAGGTCTTGGCGGAGGAGACCCTGCACGGCTATGTCACGACGAACGGCGAGGTGGAGTCGCAGAACTCCGTTTCCGTCTATCCCGACATCTCGGGAAAGATAATGGAGACCAGCGTGATGCTCGGCTCTTCCGTGAAGAAGGGCGATGTCCTGGGCTATGTCGACCCGAATTCACCCGGCTCCTACTTCAAGCGCAGTCCGGTCTACGCGCCGATTTCTGGAAGCGTCATTTCAACCCCTCTCAGAAACGGGACGACGGTCTCCACGAACACGGAGATTTGCCAAATCGGCGACATCAGCAATCTGCAGGTCTCCGCGAACGTGCCGGAAAGGTACGTCTCTGTCTTGAAGAAGGGACTGAAGGCGAACGTGTTTCTTGAGGCATATCCCGACGTCACTTTCTCGGCGACTGTGAGCAGGGTGTCCCCAGTGGTGGACTCCACGAGCAGGACCAAGCAGGTGATTCTCGTCTTCGATTCCGTGGATTCCAGGGTGAACGCCGGAATGTTCGCGAAGGTCGTGCTCTACACCGAGGATTATTCTGGCAGCTGCGTCATGCCGGCCGACTCAATCGTGCAGAACGGCGACGACAACTTCGTCTATGTCGTGAAGTCGGATTCCACCGTGGAGAAGAGGAAGGTCACGCTTGGAAAGAGCGTGGACGGAATCGTGCAGGTCCTTTCCGGCGTGAGCGGGGGCGAGAGGGTTGTCGTACAGGGGCAGACTTCCCTTGGGGACGGCTCGAAGATTCAGGACATATCGGAGAAGAATGCCGGCGGCTCCAAAAAGGGCAGGGGAGGAAACTGATGTCGATTTCCAAGCAGACTCTCGACCATCCGGTTTTGACGCTGATTGTGTTCGCACTGTTGCTCATAATCGGAATCTTCACTCTCCAGAACATTCCTATTTCCCTCATGCCGGACGTGGACTCGCCGTACATAACCGTAAGGACGACCTACACGAACGCTGGACCGGAATCTGTGGAGAAGTCCGTCACCAAGGTTCTTGAAGGCCAGCTGGTCTCGGTCTCCGGCTTGAAGACGATGACGTCGACTTCCTCCGAAGGCTCTTCCTCGATTTCGCTGGAGTTCAACTACGGCACCGATTTGGAGGAGGCCACCAACGACATCCGCGACAAGATAAGCCGCGTGGCGAAGAACCTGCCGGACGACTGCGGGACCCCGTCGATAATGAAGTTCCAGGCGGATTCCATGCCGATTATGCGCATCGCCGTGAGGGGGAACCGCTCCAACGACGAGCTCAAGTTGATTGCCGAGGACCAGATTGTGGATTTGTTCGAGCAGGTGGACGGTGTGGCCGAGGCCTCGGTTCTTGGCGGACGGGACAAAATCGTGCGTGTGGACATCTCGCAGAACAGGCTTGCGGCGTACGGACTCACCATGACATCCGTCAGCTCCGCGCTCGCCAAGCAGAACCTTGAGCTTGGCGGAGGAAAAATCACCGAGGGCAGCCACGATTATTCCGTGAGGACGACCGGCGAGTACTCTTCAGTGGATGAAATCAACAACACCATAATCAAGACCGTGAACGGCTATGTCGTCAGGCTTTCGGATTTGGGCAGGGCGTATCTTGGCTACAAGGACAAGACCAACGACGTGTTCATAAACGGGGAGGGGGGAATCTACATCAACATCACAAAGCAGTCTGGAAAGAACACTGTCTCCGTGGCGAAGAGCACCCGCGAGAAGCTTGAGGAAATCCAGGCGCTGCTTCCGTCGGACATCTCGTTGGAAGTGATAAGGGACGAGTCGGACGACATAAACGACACTATCGACACCCTCATCGAGTCGGCCTACACGGGACTCATCCTCGCGGTTCTCGTCCTCTTCCTCTTCTTGAAGTCTGGAAAGTCCACTCTCATCATCGCCATATCAATTCCGCTTTCGATTGTCATAACCCTCCTCTGCATGAATTTCGCAGGAATCACCTTGAACATGATGACGCTCACCGGACTCATTTTGGGCGTGGGAATGATTGTGGACGCTTCGATTGTCATGATTGAGAACATCTATGTCTACAGGGCGCGCGGGGCAAAGGCGAAAGTGGCCGCCGTTCTCGGCTCCTCCGAGATGATTATGTCGGTCGTCTCCGGAAACCTCACCACAATCTGCGTCTTCATTCCCTTCCTCTTCTTCATAAGCGAGCTTGGCATGATGGGGCAGATGTTCAAGGGCATCATTTTCACCGTCGTCATCGCCCTCGTCTCCTCGCTTTTCGTCGCGATTTTCCTGGTGCCTGTCCTCGCCGGCGTCTTCTTTCCGCTCACGAACAGGAACGAGAAGCCCGTGTCCTTCAAGCCGCTCGCGAAATTCTACGAGCTGCTCGAGCTTCCCCTCGTGTGGGTGACGAACGCGTACCGGCGCGGCCTCAAGTGCGCTCTGGAGCACCGCTTCGTCACCTGCGTGGTCTGCTTCGCGCTTCTGGGGGCGGCTCTGGGGCTGGCTCCCACATTGCGCGTGCAGATGATGAGCGCCGGCACCGACGACAGCGTGACTCTCAATGTGACTCTCCCGACCGGAACGACATTGAGCGAGACGGACGCCCTCATGAAGACGTTCGAGAAAATCGTGTTCGACGAGGTGAAGGGCTACAAGACCGTCATAACGTCCATCGGCTCCAGCGGAAGGGGAAGCGCGACAAGCTACAAGGGCTCGATTCAGATAAACCTTCCGACAACGGACGAGCAGATAGATACTTCCGTTGACATCCAGCAGAAGCTCAGGCGGCATTTCGCCGACTTCACGGACGCCAGGCTGTCGTTCGGGCAGGGGCGTATGAGGCAGATGACCGGAAGCGACTTCAAGCTCAAAATCCGCTTCGACGACTTGGACAAGTCCATGGAGGTCGCGGAGATGATTCAGGACGTGATGGATTCGATTCCCGATGTGGGCGAGCCTTCTGTGGACATGACTTCGGCTCTCCCGGAGGTGGAGATTGTGATAGACAGGCAGAGGGCGTATTCCTTCGGCGTGGATGTCCAGACTGTGGCGAGGGAAATCAACTACGCCATGAACGGAACCACGGCCACGACCTACAGGCAGGACGGAAAGGAGTACAGCGTCGTATTGATGTACCAGCCTTCCGACAGGAAGACCGTGGCGGATTTGGAGCAGATTTATGTTTCCGGCTCGAAAGGGATGGTCAGCGTGGCGAATTTCGCGAGCGTGAGGAAGGGGCTCGGGCCCGTCTCCGTGAAGCGCGAGAACCAGACCAGGGTCGTCACCGTGAGCGCGGACAACATCGGCAAGCGGGATTCGAGGGCCGTCGTGCAGGACATAAAGGACGGCATCGCCTCTGCTTTCATACTTCCTGAGGGCATGACGATTGTCTACGAGGGTAGCTGGAAGGACACCCAGGACCAGAAGAAGACGTATGCGATGATAGGGCTGATGGCGATTATCCTCGTATTCGGCGTGATGGCTGGAACTTACGAGAGTTTCAAGGCTCCTCTCATCAACTTGACCACGATTCCGTTCCTTGTAATCGGCGTCGTCTTCATCTACAAGATTTCCGGCCAGGCGTTCAGCATGACGAGCGCGGTTGGTCTGATAATGCTCGTCGGCATCGTCGTGAACAACGGAATCATCCTGGTGGACTACACGAATTTGCTCTTGGACAGGGGGCTTGAGATGAAGGAGGCCTGCCTTGAAGCGGGCGCGTCCCGCCTCCGTCCGGTCCTCATGACCACGGCCACGACAATCCTCGGCATGATTCCGATGTGCTTCTCGACCACCGGCAGCGCGGCCATGGTGCAGCCGATTGGCGTGGCGGTTGTCGGCGGACTCACCAGCTCCACTTTCGTCACGCTCTTCTTCATTCCTGTGCTCTATTCTCTCGTGATGAAGAAGAAGAAGGCCGCCGGAAGCAAGATTCGCGTGAATCTCCCCGGCCGCCTGGAGCGTTCGAGCGCGGGGTTCGACCTCACGGCGCCGAACAAGTACTCTGATTCCATGGAATTCTAGGAGGGCTCATGTACAGGGCAGAAATAATCGCGAACCAGTCGGTTCAGGACGACATCATCGAAGTTCTTGAGGAGAACATCCCGGACATCCTCTACACCATAGTTCCGCTGGTGCAGGGCAGGGGACGCGGGAACTACAAGCTCGGAAGCGGAACCTGGCCAGAGACGAATTTCTTGATGGTGAGCTATGTCCCCGACGAGGACAAGGACAGCGTGAAGGCCGTCATCGATGCCGTGAAGGAGCGGTTCCCGGACGAGGGGGTAAAGCTCTTTTTCGTGAAGGCCGAGTGATTTTGCGGTTTCTGGACAGGCTGCTCTGAAAGGCGGGAGTGGAAACGCACTGTCTTTGCGATTTCCACTCTGGTCTAATGTTTGAAAAGCCCTTCTTGGCCGATAATCAAAACATGTCTGAGCATGAATTTTTTTTGGCCGACGAGATTTTGACCCGTCTCGACTCAATCTTGAAGAAAAGCGCGGAAATTTTTCCTTCAGGAATGATGTTTTCCGTATCAAAAAACGGCAGATTCAAAATGCCCGAGGGGGACGGCTTCTATTATTCTTTTTCCTTTGAGGAGTTTTTCGGGATAATCAAGCTCGATTGGTACAAAGTGGATTCCGGGATGCGCCCGTTCGAGGTGAAAAGCAGCAGGGAAAATTCCGATTTTCTGCAGGGCGATTTTGTCGCGCCTCTCGTCCGCTCCTTCGATGCTGAGATAGAAAGGCAGTTCCTCTCTAAAAAATCCAGTTTCTCTTCCCTCAAGCCGCTGAACAAGACCGAGTTCGAGTCCCTTGTCGCGGAGAACCCCAGTTTCGCGGAATTCGTCACGCTCCATCTGGACGTGCTCCAGATTTCTCCGGACGACAAGAAGTGCTTCCAAATCGTACTTCCAAAGGAGCTCGTCATGGCCATGCTCTGCGCCCGCCAGTATCCGGACGTGGACGAGTTGAGCCAGGGCGAGGTTGACGGAATTGTGGAGAATTTCACCCAGCGAAAGAGCGTGGTCGAGCTTCCAGACAGTTTTTTCGACTATGACGCGTCTGATTTTTCGGCTTTCGACGATTCCCTCGTGTCAAGGACGAACCTTGAGAGGCACGAGAGGGAGAAAGAGATGAGCAAGCGGCTTTCCTCGTTCATGGAGCTTGTCGCGAAGAAAATGTACAAGACCTTCCACGACTACAGGGAGAGCGAATACTTTGTCCACGTCCTCTATTCCTCAAGGATGTCCGACTCGAATTTCGCGAAGAGCGTCCGTTCGCGGGACTTCCTCGTTTCCGCGAAAGTTGGCGGGGGGCTCGTCTATCTCCGCCTTGAGAAGAAATTCTTCGCGAAGACTTTTTTGAGGAAGAGCCAGCCCGGCTCCGAGCTTGAGAAAATCGAGTGCGACATCTTCAGAAGCGAATTTGCGGTTCCCACCTTCGACGCGCTGAAGTCGGTGGTTGAAGTGCGGCTGAAAAAATACCTGATTGTGACGAACGTGGCTTTCGCGGACCTTTCCGCTAGGCTCGACGCGAACGAACTTTCCAAGACCGACAGCGGTTTTTTGGTCACTTTCCAATTGAAATTCGCCGGAGAGGTTTCTGTCGCCGATTTCTATTTTCCCGAGGAGTCCGTCGAGATGCTCAAGTCCGCGGACGCTTTCTCTTCGAGCGGGGAGAACCGCGTTGTGGAGTGGCAGTTCCCCGCCGGAAACATGAAGAACACCGACATCCTGCTTGGCTCCTTCGTTTTCGACGAGCTGAAATTCGACGCCGGCAAGACTTTTGTTTTGGAGAGGGAAATCGGTGACATGGTGGACATCGTTCGGAACGGGAAGCGGTTGGCCTGCGGGGAGGTTTTCATAAAGGACGGAAAGAAGTTCGTCCGTGTCAAAGAGGTTTTTGGGAGAAAGAATGATGAGTGACAGTGGAATCGATGATGAAAAGAAAGGCGGCGGCGAGTCTTTCACCAGCAACGAGATAGACAGGATAATCGACGATGTGGAGAGCGAATACTTCAGTTTCGCCTATGTTCCCGCCATCACGAAGACCCAGCGGAATTCCGTGCAGTCGCTCATGAAGGGGGTCGCGGAGAAGGTCTCGGAAGTTTTCAGGTCGTACAGGAACGAGAGCGTTTCGTTCGGCCTCGGAGAAATCGATTCGTGTTTGATTGAGGATTTTCTGCAGACGATTTCGGATGATTCCATTCTTTTCTCTTTCGATTTTGACGGAATCCAGTGCGAGATGGATGTTTCCCTGGAGACCTACAAGAAACTGACGGGAATGGACGGAGTTGACCGGAAGGGAATGACATCCGTCGATTCAAAACTCTGCTTCGATTTTGTCATGAAGCCGATACTCACCGAGATTCTGAAGAAAATCAACATGAAGAGTTCCAGCCAGGTCAATTTCAGAAGCCCAAAGGTAATCGAGAAGTACGATGTGCTGAATCCCAAGGGCAGATGCGTCTTTGTCGGCTTCTCCATAAAAATCTCTTCATTCAAGTCCGACATTTCACTGGTCTTCCCAATCGATGCTTTTGAGTCCCTTGTGCAGCTGGGCGTATTCTCCCGGCCGAGGAGGCCTTTGCAGAACCCGTTCAAGTACGATTCGTCCGTCGTCCTCGACAGAATCTACCTCGACCCGAATCTGGAGCTGGAAATCGGGGATGTGATTGAGACGACGAAGAAGGCGGACGACAAGGTGGAGATTCTCACGAACGGAAAGAAAGTGCGGGACGGCGAGCTTGTCGCTGTCCGCGAGCTTTTCGGGGTGCGTAGGCTCCGGCCGTGAATCTGCGTTTTTTGCCGCTCTTTTTTTTGTTAGGCTTTTCTCCCGGAAACGTCCCTGTCCATTCCGTTCAGGTCCTTCGTTGTCTGTACGTCCGAGAATCCGCACGCTTCCATGAGTGCCGCGGCTTCCTTCGCGTTGTACTCTCCGGTCTCCATTATGATTCCGCCGCCTTTTTCCAGACGCGAGAACGCCCGGGGGACGAGCCTCCTGATTATCCCGAGCCCGTCCTCCGAAAGCCCGTCCAACGCCAGAATCGGCTCGCTCCGCCCGTCCTTCAGCAAATCCGCCGCCTCTTTCGACGGAATGTAGGGCGGGTTCGTCAGAATCAGGTCGAATTTTGTTTCTGTGGCGGAATTTCCGTTCAGGCTTTCGAATAGGTCGGATTGGATGAATCTCGCCTTGTTGATTTCGCTTTCCGAGAAAATACGCGCCGCGTTGAGCATCGTCACTTTCAGCGCGCTTTCCGAAATGTCGATGAAGGTGATTCTCGCTTTCTTGTGCAGTTCGGGCGCGCTCTTCTCAAGCTCCTTCAAGAATGTGATTCCGACGCAGCCGGAGCCGGAGCAGAGGTCGCATATCCTGAAAGAATCCGAGCTGGAAGATTTGCTTCTTTCGATTTCGGAAGCGGCTTCCAATGCCTTCTCTATCAGCGTCTCCGTGTCCGGCTTTGGAATCAGCACGTTTTCGTCCACGTAGAAATTCCGTCCGTAGAATTCCTTCTCGTGCGTGATGTATGCGACTGGAAGTCCCGTCTTCCTTTTTTTGATTGACTCGATAAACAAAAATTCCTGCTCTTCGCTCAAACTAAAATCTCTGTTAAGAAGAAGCCTTGTCTTGTCCAATTTAGTGACGTGCTGGAGAAGCACCTCTGTGTCCAAGACGGGCGTTGGTGAGTTTTCAAGCTCGTTCTTTCCGAAATTTTTCGCCTGCTGAATTGTCATCTTTTTTAGTCCGCTTATGCTTTTGTTAAGCCGCAGTCCGTTTTTTCGTTGTCGAACATCACGTTCACGTCTGTCGCGGTCATTGCCGCTGTTTCAAGGTCGATTGTGACGACGCGGTTCTCGTTGTTCGGGTCCGTGTCGTCGCTTCCCGAAGACTCCCTGCCGCCGTCGTCGGAGATTACGAGCTTCTTCGGCGATGTCGCGATGAAGTGTGTCGGGTAGAAGAAGTAATCGCTTGAGCCGTGCGGTGTGTCGCTTTCCGTGTCGTTCCAGCCGAGGAGGGTGCTTCCGCTTGCCCAGTTGCTCAACGCTTTTGTGCTTGTGTCGATTTTGAAGACTCCACCCTTTGTCGTGCTGTCCATTGAGGAATATGCGAGAAGTCCGTAGAGGTAGCCGTCCTGCACATGGAGGTCTGTTATGCTTCCATTGTCAAAATTGGCTATTGCTGTGTAGGAAGCGTCTGACCAAGTGTTGCCAGTTCCTTCTGTATAGTCGAAACTGTAAACTTCATTTGAGGTTGTCGCGAACATGGTGTCGTCTGTGAAGGCGATGTGGGTTGCATAGAAGTTTTGTATGGTTGTTATCGTGTCAAAACTTGTGGCAGTTCCTAAGTCTGAGAGTTTTATTCCTCCGATTTTGGTCATATCGTTTTCAGAAGAATAAAATATCCACATCACATATACATAGTCGCCGTGGCAGGTGATTTCTTCAGGGCTGTAGTCGCTGGCGTTCGCGCTTGCCAGCAGGGCGCTCAAATCTGTGGAGGTGTATTTTTGATAGCCGGTTGAATTTTTCTTGTACTGCATTATGTAGTAGCTGCTTGTGCCGTCGCTGTCTTGGCTTTCCTCCAGCGTGTACAGGTCGCCGTCGTCCGAGAACGCGAACGAGTCGATTGTGTTTGTCGTGAATCTGTTCGTTTCTGTTATTTCGGCGGAAGAGATGGAGTCTTCATTGAAGACGCTCATTCCTTTGGCTGAATAGGCGTCGGCAGTGTTCTCCTCGTTTGTGGAGCGGTTCCACAGGACAATCCATACTGTCTCGTCTGTCGTCTCTGTTTCAGCCGTTTTTTCGGTTTCTTCTGTCTCGTCGGTTTTTTCAGTTTCCTCGGTTTCTTCTGTCTCTTCCGTTCCTTCGGTTTTTTCTGTTTCCTCTGTTTCTTCGCTTTGCGCTTTTTTCATCGAAAGCTTTATCAGGTTTTCGCCGGCTTTTACGGTGAAAAGCCCTGACTCTCCGCTGCAGATTGTCTCGTCTCCGCTCTGGAGTTTTGCGGACAGTTTGATTTCCGCGCCGACTGGAATCTCCTGGAATTCAAACGTCTTTGAATTTTCCGTTTCCGACACTTCCTGACTTTGTGTCTCGCTGTATTCGCCAGAGATTGAGACTTCCAGCGTGTATGCGCTTTCGGCAGCCTCCGTTCCGGTCTTGTCGAACGATGAATGCGGAATTGTCGTGGATAGTGTCACAGTTCCTGCCGAATTTGACTGCGAGCATGAAAAAAATACAAATGCAGTGAGCAATAATGCGATTGATGACGCAAAAAAATGGATTCGCTTTGTTTTCATTTGTTCCTCCTAAAAAATTTGACTTTATATTTTAGGTGATTTCAATCTTTCCCTCAACATTTCGGCTTCTGCTCCATCTGTTTTTCCGCTGTCTGGACGAAATTCTCTCCCCAGTGCTCCGAAAGGATTTCCCTCGCGCGCTCTTTCAGGTTTTCGCTCACGAGTTCCATCTGGACGATGTTGTTCGCAAGGTGGTTCCTGCACATTTCGGCGATTGCGCTCTCCTCTTCGCTGTCCACAGTCGCCTCTCCCTCGTCTATCTGAGCGAAAATCGCGGTGAAGATGTCGGCCGTCTGCGCGACCCGCTCCCAGTCCTCTTCCGTTTCGATTCTCCTGTTCGACGTGATTCCGCTGTCTGCCCTGTAGCGGTAGATTTCCTTGTCCAGCGGAACGTAGCTTTTTGAGAGGCTCGTGATGAAAAAATATTGGAGCACGTCCTCAGCCATCGTCGCCTTCACGAACGGGATTTTCTCGAACGCGGACGCGTAAATCTCCCTTTTGATGAGCTTCCCCCAAAGATAGCTCGTGTGCGAATTTTCAAGCAGCCATTTTCTTCGGATATCTCCGCCCTTGAGCGGCTCTCTTTCGATTCTCCCGGCCTTCTCCTGGATTTTTTGGAGACGGATTTTTTCGCTTTCGTTTTCTTCATTCGTCAAGAACGCCCGCGCCTTTCCGTGCGTGATGTCGGCATCCGTCTTTTTCGCCGAGGCGAACAGGCTTTCGAGCGAGTCCGAAAAAAGCTCGTCGTCCGAGTCGAGCATCAATATGTAATCTCCTGTCGCCGCTTCCACGAGAGTCCTTCTCGCTTCAAGCAAGCCCAGGTTCGATGAATGGCGGATGTATTCCACGCGGATTTTCTCTTTTTTGAGGAGCTTTGAAAATTCTTTCGCGATTTTCTTCGCGCTTCGCCTTTTGTCGTCTTTTCCGTCGCTGCAGTCGTCCACGATGACGACCTCAAAGTCCCTGAACGTCTGTTTCGTCACGCTTTCAAGACATTCTGGGAGCGTTTTTTCCGAGCGGAAGACCGGTATACATACTGAAATTTTTGGATTCATGGCTTTAAATATTACCAAAATACTATCAAATTTGGGAGATGTTACGCTAAGTATGCTGAAATAAAAACGGTCATTGAGCGAAGTCGAAATGACCTGTTTTTGCATGACAATGAACGGGCTTCGACTACGCTCAGCCCCCTTGTTAGCATACCTTTCGTAACACCACCGAAAATATTATTCACCGCATATTCACTTAAAAAGAAGCAACTGCCGGTGGAAGAAGCACGAATTACAAACTGCGGACAGAAGATGAAAAATGAATAAAAGTATGACTGAATAAGAGGCGTTTTTGTCGAAATGAATCATGCGAAAAAAGCCGTGGCGGCTGCCTGATTTCGCATTCGCCACGGCTTTTTCGCGCTTCCCCTACGAGTCGAGTTCCTTGAACTGCTCCTCTTTCGCGTACACGTTCAGGGCGTCGAGCATTTCGTCCATGTTTCCCATCATGAAGCTCGGGAGGTTGTGGACGC
>CAMHLH010000015.1 GCA_946185925.1 uncultured Treponema sp. | reverse complement strand
CCGTATTATTTGAAACTGCTCCTGTAACACTATCAGTTGCAAGGGATTCGTCATCATAATATGTAAGTGTTACAGAAGTTGCTCCAATTGATTCTGCAAGAGTCAGTTCAATACTCATTGTCTCTTCGCTAGTACCCCCCCCCGTACCGTCAGAAGAATCGTCCGTGGTGTCGCCGCTGTTTTCCTCGTCTGTGGAGGAATTCGAACCTGCGCTTTCTCCCGTATTGTCAGAACTGCTGACAGTTTCCGTTTCCTCTGAACCGCCTGCGTCTGATTCATCCTCCGCCGGGTAGCCGTCTGAGGGTTTGTAGTTGAATGCGTCGATTGCCTTGTAAGTGTTTCCGTCCCAGTCAAAAAGCCCGAACTGATAATCGCGCCGCTCTCCGCCCCAAATGCAGATTCCTATTCCACCTGCGTCGTAGACTTCCTGCATGGTGTGGCGAAGAATTGCTTTTTGAACATCCTCCGACGGAACGACAGCATTGCTCTCTATAGTGACATCGGAATAATTCTTTGCACTCAAGTTCGTCGCCGCCTGTGTCATGTCATCGCTGTCGCCGTAATCCAGTGCTGCAAACGAAGTTTCCACGACCATGACTTTTTTGCTGTATGTGCTTTCCAAGTTGCCTATTTTTGTCACAAGTTCATCTATTGTTCCGTGATTTTCCCACGAATAATACGAAAGCCCAATAATGTCGTAGTCTGCTCCAGAATTTTTCACATAAGAAAACCTGTCAGAATTCTTTGCCGTAATATGGATTATGATTTTTATATCCTCATCAAAATCACGCACGGCAGCACACCCCGCTTTGAGATATGTTTTGAAGTTCTCGGAATTAATTCCACCGCTGATTGAAGAAGCAGCCGAAGTCGCCGTCTTCGGACTTGTGCCAGCGTCTACGGACGCATCAACAAGCATTCCTCTGTCAATCTCGTTACCCACCTGCACATAGTCTGGCGTCACGGAGTTGTCTTTCATATATTGGAGTACTTCCGTTATATGCGAAGTGAGTTTTTCTTTCATTTCGCCTGCACTTGTAACGGACTGCCATGATTTTGGAATGAGCTGAACGGACGGGTCTGTCCAATAGTCTGAAAGGTGGAAATCAAGGAGAACTTTCATGCCCGCCGCTTTCGCGCGTTTTGCAAGTCTTGTAGCCCGCTCTTTCGTACAATCGCCATTTTTCCATGCGTTCTCCACACTTGTAGAAGTTGGCCACACAGAATCGTTTGAAATCGTGCTTGTTACCGTCGGGTCAACCCACACACGCAAGCGGATTGTGTTAAAGCCATGGTCGGCAAGAAGAGCAAAAATATCCTTGCTTCCGTCTGAGTCGTACCAATTCTTGTCTGTCCAGGTGTTTGAAGAAGCGTAGACATTCTCAAAGTAATCCACCGCGCTTGCGTCGAACCCCCGGATGAAATTGTCTCCGAAATCTTTCACGGTTCCGCCGGAACTGTCCGACCCGCTGCCTGTGTTCGTGTCATTTCTGTTCGCTTTGTCGCTTTTCCCGTCGTTGTCGTTCAGCGCCATGTCGTCGTCCGCGCTGTTGTCCATCCCTGCGGTGGTGCTCGCGCTGTCGATGTCGTTCGAGCAGGCCGCAAAGGCGAGGACTGATGCAAGACAAGCGGAAACCACGCAGGCGCGAATCGCGCTTAGAATTTTTCTCATATAAAACTCCTTTCTATCAATCTTTTGGAACTGCGGTAATCGTGAGCACGACCGTTCCTGAAACAGCATTGCTTTTTATCTGGAGTTTGCCGCCTTCGGCAGTTGCGGCAGAAATCAAGGCTTGAGAGAGGTCGCATGTGTAAACGCCTGTGTTTCCGCTGCCTTCGCTCCAGCTGAGGTCATTCCAATTGCCGTTGTCGCCTTCTTCGCTTTGGAATCCGGCCCACCAATCTCCGCTTACGTCGGTGAAGTCAAGTGTCGCCACTGCGCTGATTTTTTTTACGGTTCCATACTGGGCAAGTTCGTCCGCAGTCAGCACATCGACCGCAGAGCCGCCAATGTCTTGAATTTCTTTTGTAACGGTAGATTTTTCGAGCGCGCTGAATGAAAGGCTCGGTTTGTAATCGTAGCTCTCTTTTCCACCGACCGGCTTTATTCCAGTGAAGGCGAAATCCGCCGTAAAATCAGCATAGGTAAGAGGTGCGGAAGATGTCAAAACGATTGCCCCTCCGTCCTCTGAAACGCTTGCGGTGAAAGTCGTCTCGGGGATCTCTCCGTCTGTCGCCGTCACCGTAACTGTCGAGTCGACGGCAGTGATTTCTCCGTTGAGCGGAATTTCGAATTCCGTGCCGGCGGGAGCGGATTTTGTCGAGAATGTAGCAATTTCAGAATTGTACAAGGGCGCGAACTTCACTAGCTGCGAAAACGAGGGAATCGCTCTTCCGTCGTAGTCGTTGCCGCTTGCGTTCTTCAGTCCGGAGACCGTCACCGTGTAGGAGATGTCGCTGTAGGCCGGTGATTTTGTTCCGTCGATCAAGTTGATCGCGGGCGAGAGGTCGACATAGTATTTGCTCTTGGAGTTGCTCAATGTTCCTTTGCCCGTTCCTGACGACGCGTATTCGATGCCGTCCATGGTGTACGACAGCTCGTATTTCACTCCCGCCCCTGTCGCGTCAGCTATCTGCGAGAGGTTCAGGGAAAGGTGGGCCTCGTCCCCCGAAACATCGTCGCTTTCGCTTCCGTTGTAGTAGTAGACCGACGTTTTGCTTGAGAGTTTCCCTATTCCGTCCCTCTGTTCTTCAAGCTGCTCGCTCGAAAGCGAGTCCTGCAGGTTCGAGCACGATGCCAGTGCCAGCGCGGTGCATATTCCCGCGAGACAAGCGCGGGCTTTCGTCTTTGGTTTTCCGTTCCCAATTCTCATTTCATTTCCCTCCGCTAGTAGTTCACTTTCGGCTCGATTCTTCCGTTAGAGTCGAGGTTGTCGGAGCTCACGACGATGGTGGCCTCTCCGGCTTCAAGGTCGAGGTCGTTTATGTAGAAGTTGTGCCACTTGCCGTCCCCGCCGTCGTAGCTGTTGCCCTCGAGCGCCGGGTACCAGCCTCTCTTCCAGTCGGAGGTGCAGACCGTGAACACGATGTTCGCGCTCGACACGGCAATCTGGTTCGTCTTGCCGCTTCCCTTCGAGAGCGTGACCGCTCCGCTTTCCGGCAGGCTCCAAGAGTCGTAGTCTCCGGTCACGATGTACGAGCCGCCCACGTCGTCCCCCAGTCCCGAAAACTCGAACGTCACCATGAGCGCGTTCTGGTCGTGGAGTCCGTCCGCGTCGGCGCATGATGAGACGAAGCAGAGCGCGGTCGAAAGGAGCGCGAGGAACGCCGTTTTTATTTTTCCATTCCAAATTCTTGATTTTCTCATTTTGTGCCCCCTACAGATCCCACACGAGGCCGAGGCTCATGCGGCTCTTGTACATGTAAGTTCCTCCGTCTCCGTCTAGGTCGTTGAGGAGGTATGTCCTGTGCGGATACTTTTCGTTCTCCTCGTCGTACCGCCTGAGGGAGTAGTTCGTGTCAGTGTACGGGAACATGCTGTATGTGAAGTGTGTCCAGAGTCGCGGCCTTCCCGGAAGCGGAATCTTCCTGAACGTGACGCCGAGCGCGAACGCGAACGGAACAACTGTCTCGTCGTCCGATTTCCTTATCACGGAGCCGAACGTCGTTCCGATGTTGTCCGTGATGTCGCCTGAGAGCATTATCGAGTGGTATGAAGTGTCGAGAGGGTATCTGGAACCGTTTTTCCATGAGGTGTACTCGTTCTTCACAGCATAGTCGAGCTTCGCGTTCTTGAAGCGGGGAATGGCGTCGGTTGTCGCAATCTCGATTCCGGCCTCGTTGAACGAAGCGACGAATTCCTTATCTCCGCTCATCTCCTCCGGGAGGCTGTCGAACGTGAACGTCCCGTACGCGCCGACTGTCAGGTTCCTTCCGACGACTGCCGACAAGTCCACGTCGGCGTACGGCTCCGTCCTGAATGAGAGGAATCCCTTGTAGTCGCCGTTGTCGCTGTCGGTCTTGAGCGTCCTCGATATCCCCTGGTCGAGCGCGATTGTGAGGGGCGTCTTCAAGTCTCCGAATGTTTTCTCCGCGTCAATCTGCGTCGTGGCCGTGTTGGCGTTGATGTCGTCGTAGACTTGTCCGTCCGCGCCCCACACTGAATCGACCTTCAACCCGGCGACGCTCTGCATGACAGAGGCTTTCCAAGTGTCTGCCGTCCATGAAGCCCTTCCCGCGAACGCCAGCGTGTCGCTTCCAAGCTCCATGCCGTCAGCCGTGCCGAACGTGCCGAGGACGTGCGCCTCGATTTTGAGACGTTCGATTGGGGATGCTGCAGCGTACAAGGAGAGGGCGTTCGTGTTCGTCCTGTTGTAGAAGAAGAGCTGCTCCTCCGGCGAGGAGCTTCCGAACGTCAAAGCCGCCTCTGCCTTGTCCTTGTACTTCACGTCGATGTAGTCGTATGTTCCGTAGCTTTCTACCATGTCGCTGAACGCGAGGGTGGCGTCCACCTTGAAGTCGCCGAATTCCTGGATTTTGCTTCCGTTCTTTATCTCCGTGTAGCCGTTGTAGTCCTTGTAGTCGATTACGTTGAAGATTCCGTCGAACTGGCTCATTCCCACGTCCTCGCCCGTGTCGCCGTAGCCGAATTTCGCCGTGACGTAAGGCGTCGTCAGGTTGACCGCCATCTTCTTGAAGTAGCCCAGGCCCTCGTCGTTCCCTTTCTTGAACGGGGAGGAGAACATCTCCAGAAGCGATTGGAATCCGTCGCCCCATGTCACGTCCGGGACGTTCGCCGCGTAAGTGTTCTCCTGGTAGAGCGTCTTGTCGAAGTCGAGCACCGCTATCTCGGACTTGAGGAAGGCGCTGTCGCTCAACTTTCCCCAGAACCACCAGTTCGCCTCGGTGATGAAGTGGGCGTTGTCGAATTCGTAGCCCTTCTTCTTCTTGTCGCTCAAATTCCGTATGAGGGATTCGTTCACGCTCTGAGTCTCGACCCAAAGCCCCATCTTCAAGTCCTTGAAAGGTCCCGCCCCTCCGCTCTCCGCCGGAGCTTCTCCGCCTGCCGCCGCCGGTTTGGAGAAGTCCTCGCCGAGTGGGACGATGAAACCGTCCGTCGCCTCCTGCGCGAATGCGGAAAAGCCCATGGCAGCCCCCGATAGCACCGCTATCGCCTTTTTTAGATTCGTCTTCATTTTTTTCATACTCGCCGTCCTATTTCCGCTCTAGTCGACCTTCACAAGCTCGATTTCGTCGAAATTCCCCCAGCAGTCGCCTTTCGTGTCCAGGTAGATTCCGACCGTGACCTTTCCGTCCTTGACCGGAACCCGTATCTTGTACTGTTTCCAGACGTTCCATCCTTCGTTGACGATTTTTGAAGTGACCTGCTTCTTCGTTCCGTCGAAGTTTGCCGCGAAGAGCCTGATGTTGTTCTCTCCGCCGCCTCCCATCGCCCATACCGAAAGCTCGTATGTTCCGGCCGGCAGTTCGATTTCCTGGCTTAGTATCGATTTGAAGCCAGTTCCGAGCCAGTACTTGTACGTCCATTTTCCGTCGTGCGCGTTGCCCTTGTTGTTCTCAAGGAAGCACGCCTCCCTAGGTCCGTTGAGTTTCCACTTTCCGAGCTTTCCCGATTCGAATGAGCCGTCCTCGATTTCGTTCGTCCTGTCCGAGACAACTACCGTTGCGACAGGCTGGAACGACGCTCCCTCGATTTTCCCTTTCACAGGGACCGTTCCGCCCTTCTCGCTCTTCCAGTCGCGGCTTTCCCATGCAACGTCGTAAAGCGTCTCCGAATCGTCCTCGAGGACGACCTTCACATTTTGCGGAAGAGCCGGAGCCGTTCCGGGTTTTGTCTTGACTTCGATTTTGTCGGCCAATGCGTATGGATTCTTTCCCTTTCCGTTCTTCGCGGAGCCGCCCCACGCGTTCTCCACTCCGCCCTTGCCTCCCGCGAGGTTCCAGACGGCGAGCGACGGCAGCGCGCGCCCCTTGAAGTCGAACATTCCCTGGTTCTCCCAGGTGTTGCCCTCCGTGGAGGAGAGTCCTGCGCCCTTCACGGGAAGCCATGCCGGCTCCCAGTAGAAGACTCCGCAGCCGCCCTTCACTCCCGCGACCGCCGCGATTATGTCCCTGACAGCCGTCGCCTGCCCCTGCACCGACGGGACGTATCCGCTCTTCTCGTCCGAATATGTGAGGAAGACGTTCCCCTGGCTGTCTCCGTCCTCTTCGGTAAAGGCGTATGCCGTCTCGACGACCGCCAGCTCTTTTCCGTAGCGGCTCGACAAGTCCTCAAGGTTCGCCTTCAAATCCGAGGGGCTTCCGTGCCAGTATGTGTAGAACGAAAGTCCGATTATGTCGTAGTCCAGATTCGCTTTCTTTATGGGGTCGAAAATCGAGCGGTACAGTTCGTTCTTCCCTCCGTCAGCGAGGTGCACGACTATCTTCATAGAGCCGCCGCCCTCTGCGCCCCTCACTCCCTTGGACGCGCTCTTGAGGAGGTTGATGAACGAGTCCATTCCGCCTACCTTCTCCGCCGGGTCGGGGTAGGCCCATATCTTTCCGGTTGGCCACATGAAGCCGTTGTTCAGCTCGTTTCCTATCTGCACGGCGTCGGGCCTCGCTCCGCTCTTGCTGAAGATGTCGAGCGACTCCCTCGTGAACTTTTCGACCGCCGCGTTGAGCTCGCTTTCAGAAAGCCCTTTCCAGTCCTGGGGCATAGTCTGCTTTCCGGGATCCGCCCACGTGTCGGAATAGTGGAAGTCGACGAGGAGCTTGAGCCCGGCAGCCTTCGCCCTCTTGGCGATTTCCACGTCCACGTCCAGGCTGTTGTTTCCGCCGCCGTACTTCTCGCCTTTTTTCGCTATCCGCTTGCCCTTCGTGTCCTTCACGTCCGATTCGTAGACGGGATTGTTCCAGACGCGGAGTCGGATCCAGTTCACACCCGACTCCTTGAGAATCTCGAAGATGTCGGCCTGCTTTCCGTCGTGTCCGTAAAACTTTCCGCCGTGCGTTTCCACGTCGCGGAGCGCGGAGATGTCCACTCCCCTCATGAAGTCGTCGGAAAGCCCCTCGACCTCCTCCACGACTATCTTCTGGGAAACGGCCTCGCTCTGCTTTGACGGAAGCGCGGATAATGACGTTCCGGCGACGGCAGCGAGCAGCGCGCATCCGATTTTTTTCCTCAGCATTGTCTCAACCCCCTTTTTTCAATGAAAAACCGTGCAATCGGTTGCATAATTTTATACAACCGATTGCACAACATGTCAAGAAAAATGCAAAAAGACGGCGATTTTGAAAAAAAACGGACACTCCTCGCCTCAAAGGAGTGTCCGTAAAGAATTTGCGCCCGCGTTTTTCAGCGTCAGCAGAATTTCGGGTGGAAAATGACTTCCCCGTTCGCGCCGATTTCCTTTTCGGCCTTGACCTTCGCGGGGGCGGTGGAATCCTCCCCAGTGTCCTTGAATCGGGTGCTCACCGTCATCTCCGACTTTATCTTGTCCAGCGTCGGATTCATCACCTGAAGGATGCTCGCCAGCACCATCATGACTTCCTCGTCCGCGTCGTCCGCGTCGACAAGCCTCTTGTAGCTGTCGTATATCTGGATGTAGGCGTGGTTCAGCTTCGTGTAGTCCTCGTTGTAGATTTCAGTCTTTGTCATGCATTCCCCCTATTTTATGACGAACAGGTATCCGTCGCTGCGCCCGAAGACCTCAGGCTCGTACATAAGCTCGGCCTGCGCTGGCGGAACCGGGTACGCTCCCCTCCTCGCCGTCCTGAACTTGAACTCGACCGCGCACGAGCCCTTCTCGAAGTCGTCCCAGAAGAAGTGGGCCTCGTTGTCGTAGAGGACCATGTTGGAGACGCGGTGCTTCCACAGAGGATCCCCGCTGCTTCCGAGCGTCGCACCCGCGTCGTGTCCGCTAGTCGCGAAATTCGCGTCGAGAATCTCGCCTCCCGACGGAATCGGAGCGCGCAGCGCCATGTAGAGCCTGTCCTTCGATGTGGAGACCACGACCCTTGCCTTGTAGGTGACGCCGGAGTCGAGCTCTATGAGCTTCGTGCCCTTCTTCGGCTCGACGATTTTTCCGGTCGCCGCGTTGAAAATCTGGTAGTTGAGCCTGATTCCCTCGTCGCGCGAATTCTGCAGCTCGTCCGGGAGCGCGTACTTCATCTGCGCCGTGTAGTAGAGCCTTCCGGTTCCGCTCTTGGAGAATCCAAGCTCCAGGTTCTTGCCCCTCTCAAGTCCTCCAAGCTCCTCGGAATCGAACCTGTAGGTCTTCGTGACAGGCTTCGCGCCGGCCCCCTCGAATTTTCCGTCCGCGAGTTTGACGCCCATGAGCTCGGCCTGGGCCGTGAAGTTGACCGCGTCGAGGTTCCTCATCCGTATGTAGGTGCAGATGGCCTCGAGAACCGTGGCGGTCTCGTACGTGCTGTGCCAGTAGCCCTTGGACTGCGACTGGAGAAGCGTGAAGACGAGCCTGTCCACCATCTTGTCGTCCGGGTCGAGCTGTGAGAGGAGCTGGAGGGAGAGCGCCAAGTTCTCCGTATCGGAATCGAAGTATGCCCAGTATTCGCGTGAATTCGTCGGCAGAATCGACACCGACCTAGAAGAGACCTGCATGTACTTCCGAAGCTCGTCTGCAATCGCCTGCGCCTTCGCCTTGTTCGCATCTCCCTTCTGCTCGGCGTAGTAGAGCGCGCAGTACGCCATCGAGTCGAAGTCCTTGTCCTTCACCTTTCCGTACACCCTGTCGACCGCCGCGTCGTTGTACCGCTCGCACTTCGAGAGGACGTAGTATGCGTAGGCCTCCTGCGAGCTGTTGTATTTTTCAACCATCTTGTTCTCGATGTACGAGAGGAGCGCGTCCAGGTTCAGCGAAAGCTCCGACGACTTGTATCCGCGCTCCATCGCGTACGCGCAGAGCTGCGCGACCTTGAGGGAGACGAAGAAGCTTGACCTCTCGCTGTCCGGCCAGTATCCGAATCCTCCGTCGGTCGATATGTGCTGGTGCTTCTGCAGGAACTTGAAGTGGGAAAGAACCAGCTTCCTCACGTCCCTGACCTTCGAATTCAAACCGAACACGTCAATGTACTTGTCGAATATCACGAGCGGTATCACCGCCGATGTCTTCTGCTCAATGCAGCCGTAAGGGTAGCCGAACACATAGTCCACGGCGGAAGAAAGAAGTCCGAGCTGCGTCGCGTCGAGCGTGACCGAGACCTCCCCCTCGCCGTCCTCCGCCCATGACGGAATCTGGATGAACTGCTTGTCCGCCGCGTCCTGCTTGTCGTCCGTGGAGCCTGAGAGGGACACCGTGTCGTAGACGAACGTCTTCTCAATGAGAATCGGGGACACGAGCTTCTCGTTCAATATGTCGGACTTGACCGTGTAGACGAGCTCGACGTTTCCAGCCTTGACGGCCGCCACGTCGAACAGCGCCGTGTACGACGCTCCGCTCGGCACCGTGAGCGTCTGCTCGGCCGCTCCGTCTATGAACGCATCTCCCGGAACCGTGATGCGGCCGCTCTCGAAATCCTCGTCGTAGTCGCCCTCCGGCTTCCTTATCGAGAGAGACACCTTGACCTTCTGGGGGACGCTGTCCATGTTCGTCAGAAGCACTCCGCACTCTGCCGTGTCCCTCGCCCTCATGCGCCTCGGCTGCACGCTCTGCACGTTTATCGGGTTCCTGACGCCGATTTCGCTCTCCTGCAGTGCGAAAAGCTCTCCCGAAACGCCGACAGCCGTTATCCTGAACGTCGTCAGGTTGTCCGGAAGCTTGAACGTGACCTTCGCCACTCCGTCCTTGCCGGTGAAGACGACAGGCTCGAAAAGGGCTGTGGACTTGAAGTTCTTCCTCTCGTCACCGTCGTCCTTACCTCCGTCCGCGTCTCCTCCCTGCAGGTTCTTTATGGCGTATGTGACCGGATCCATGAGCATGTCCCTGGAGTCGCCTCCGTGGACGTGGTTTCCGAAATGGCTCCTGTCGTAGAAGTATTCTATCGGGTTCGGGACGTGGTAGTTGATGAGGTCGAGAACGGCCCTGTCCACCGCCATGAGTGTCAGCTCCGCGTTCTCGACCGGCTTTCCGCCCCTCGTCGCCTTCATCGTTATCGTGGCCTCGTCGCCCGGCCTGTAGACCTTCTTGTCGCTCTCGACCGAGACAGAGAACGCCCTGACGTACGGGTTCACGAAGAGCTCCGTGACTCCGTAGTAGCCCTTCGGCTTGTCCGTGTCCTTCTCGCCGTACTGGTGCGTCGGCTGCTTCGTCCTTGTCGAGTACGACGCCACCGAGACATAGACGACCGGCACGAAGCATCTGGCAATCGGCACCTCGATGACGGTGCACGAGCTGTCGAAGTGCCTGACCTCCTGCGTGATGATTCCCTCCCTCTCGACCGTTATGAGGTAGTCCCCGGCTTCGAGCGGGCTTGAGAGGAGCACCTGCGCCTTGTCGCCCGGGTTGTAGAGGTTCTTGTCGGCCGTCAGGTTCAGCTCGTTGGAGTCGTTTCCGTGCCAGTAGTAGTCGCTTCCAGTGACGAAGAACGAATACTCGGTCTTCACCGGGTTTCCGAACACGTCCCTTCCGGTGAGCGTCATCACATAGTCGCCTGATTTCTCCGGCGTGAAGCTTATCTTTCCCTTTCCGTCCGCTATCGAAGACGACGGCACTTTCTCCGTCTTGACGGACGTTGTTACCCTCTCGAACCTTGAATAGATGTCGTCGTCAAGGCCGTTCATGTTCGTCAGCTCCCAGGTCACGCGCGAGAAGTCGACCGTCATGTCGCCCGATATGAATTCCGCCGAGACCGCCTCTCCGTCGGGGTCTACGATGACGAACGGGAATTCGATTTTGCTGCCCTTCTTCGGGAAGCCGTTCGCGTTCATCCTCACTCCGGCGTAGAACCTGGAGGAATGAACGGTGACGGCGGACGACGCGGAGATTTTCTGGTTCGACACGTCCGTCACGGCAGCGTCGAGGTAGTAGACGTAGGGGGTCTCAATCTTCGTCCTGCCAGTCTGCACTGTCGCGACCGCGCCACCGTCGGCGTTGAGGGTGCCGGCGTTCTGCTCCACTTCGTTCGCCGCGTCGTAGAGGTCTTTCGGTCCGAAAGTGTAGCCGGAGGCGAATGCGCTATCCGGCCTGAACGAGACCGGATTCCTGAGCCAGGTGCTCTCGTAGGAGGCGTTTCCGAGCGCGCCGCCCGCGAGGTATGTAGATTTTATCTTTGCGTTTATCGAGTCTCCGGAATAGTAGGTCATTCCCGGGATGTTGATTTCAGTCTGGAATTTCACAGGCTCGAAGTACGCCACGAGGAAGTACGCGCTGCCGTTTCCGTAGTAAGAGTTGTCGCCCTCCCTGGAGTACCTTATCTTGTAGTTTCCAGGCTCCAGATCGTCTGGAAGGGTGAAGCTTCCGAAGAAGCCGCCGGAGCCGCTCGCCTCGCCCTCGATTTTCGCGTAGACGGTGTCGTTGTTCCACGCGCTGCTCTCCACGGTGATTGTGTACAGTCCGCTGTACGAATCGAGGCGTCCGATGCGCTGCGTCTTGTCGATTCCCCTGAACGATACGGTCTCGCCCGGCTTGTAGAGCCCCCTGTCGGTGAACATGAACACCCTCGGAGTCTCGTCCCTCGCGTCCCTTATCGAATTCCAGTTGTATCCGTGGGAGTCCGGCACGAAGACCGCCCTGTCCTTTCCGCTCTCGACGAAAATCGACACGGCGCGGTTCCTGTCCTCCTCGATCTTCGCCATCGCCTCGTCGGAAATCTCTATGACCGCGAATCCGTCGCTGTCCGTCTTCCCAGACTCAAGTATCTCGCCGAAAACGCCGTCGGCATCGTTCGTGTCGTTCAGGCAGACGCTCACGTCCGCGCCCGCCACCGGCTTGTTCGTCGAAAGGGACCTGACGAGGACGACCGCCCTGTTGATTCCGACCCTGGCAGTGACTCCGAGGTCAGTGACCTGGACCGTGAGCCTCCTCGTCTCGCTCGTGTCCTCCTTCTTGAGGCTTCCCGTCTCCCAGTCCTTGTAGTAGTAGAACGAGTCGATTTTCGAGACGAACTCGACGAAGCCGTAGCCGCCGTCGTTCAGGTACGGGTCCAGATCGAGGGTGTCGATCATCTTGGTGTTGTCCGAAACCGGAGTGAACGGCGTGTAGACGCCGTTCTGGCTGTCCCTGCTGCTTATCCACGAGGAGACGAGCGGGTCTGTAATCGAGTTGAGGTAGTAGCCCGAAGTCGGCCTTATGTTCTGGTAGTCGAACGCGATTTTGTGGGGGAACTGCCATTCGAGCATCCTCGCCCCCCTGTCGGCGATGTTGAAGTAGCTCTTCGCGTCCGGAATTCGGAACTTGTGGACGAAGCTTGAGCCGCCCATGCCGAGGGTCTGTCCGTAGATGTCCTTCAGGCCCGGCAGAATCTCAAGCGTGTATTCCGTCCCGTAGCCCTTTATGCTGAGGTTGTAGAGGATGATTTCGCGGTTCAGGACCTTCACGTTGTCCTTCCCCACGGCGACCGACTTTCCGTCGGAGTCGTAGACCCTTATGAACTTCTCCGCGCCGTTTGCGTCTGGAGTGTGGTTGAAGGATATCGAGAGCGGGTTCATCATCTCGGATGTGGAGCTTGAGACCTGGTCCCTCACGTATGAGACCTCGAACGGCAGGAGCGTGTTGAACGACTTCTTGGTCTCCGATTCGCCCGAATCCGCCGAGCCTTTGGCCGCCACGACGATGACCCTGTCCCGCCCGATTTTCGCGCCCGCGTCAATCTCCACCGCGAAAGTGTCCGAAACCCTCCTTGTGGCGTCGAATCTCGCTCCGTACTTGAACTGCAGCACAGGCTCCGCCGAATACGCGAACGGAGTCCCCTTCTCCCTGCTGTCGTAGACGCTCACGACGCTCTTGAAAGTGTCCGCGTCCATCTTCATGTTCATCCTGACGACAAAGTTCCTGGCGAGCGACTCTGGAAGCCCGGAACCGCTCGAATACATGCAGTTCTTCTCCATCGTGCTGCCCGGACGGATGTGCTCTATCTTTATCGCCTCGGCCGTCGTCGTGAACTCGGTCTCACCCGAAATCCTCGCGCCCTTGACGCTCCTCAAATCCTTGTTGACCCTGAGAGTGTAGGCCTTCGACGGCTCCGCGCTCTCCTCGGCCTCGAACGCAATCTGGTCGGTGCCGAGCCAGTGGAAGCTGCCCTTGATTTTCGGGCTTATCTCAAGGACGTCAGAGGCGTCCTTCTGGTCTTCGAGGGCCGCAAGAGACCTCACCGGCTCCGAGAACACGACATAGAAGGTCGGGTAGTCGTTCTCGGCCACTATTGCCCCCTTCGGCCCCCAGTCGAGGACGGTCAACTCGCCTTCCGTGCCCTCCGGGGACACCTTGTCCGAATCGTCCGAGTAGTTGAAATCCGAATATGACTTCCTCTCCGTGTTGTATTTCGTCTTGTAGTCCTTGAGAGTCCTCGCCCTGCGCTTCTCCTGCGCCCCTCCCTCGGAGGTCTGGAACGATGTGTCGAGCTTGGACGGGACAGGCTTCGGCTCCGGAGTCTCCGGGGTGTAGTCCAGCGTGTAGAAGTCTCCCGAATATGTCCTTGACTCCCCGCCCCTGGAGCCTTCCGCGCTCCCAGAGGACGACGATGAAGAAGAGGAGTCTCCCTCCCCCTTCCTGCATGAGACAAGAGCCGAGGTTGAAAGAATCGATATTGAAACAAAAAACAAAGCTGCCGTTCTAAAAAACTTTTTCATGATGAACGATTATACAGGATAGGCAAGTCGAATTTAACAGTGTTTTCAGATTTTTTGAGGAAGAATAGAATCAAATCATGAATTCAAAACCGATTTTCTCCAAAAAACAAACATGGGCCCTGATAGTGCCCCTGATGATTGAGCAGCTGCTTAACTCCCTCATGGGCACCGCCGACACGGTCATGGTCACGACCGCTGGGGCGGCCGCAATCTCCGCGGTCTCCCTCGTGGACTCGATAAACGTCCTCGTGGTGAACGTCTTCTCCGCGATGGCTACGGGGGGCGCGATAGTCGCGAGCCAGTACCTGGGCCACTCGCAGCCGGAGAAGGCGAACTTCGCCGGGAAGCAGCTGCTCTTGTCCGTGGCGGCCATATCGCTGGCCGTAGCCGCCGCCGCGGCCGCCCTTCACTCCCAGATTCTCTCAGCGGTGTTCGGGAAGGTCGACGCCGACGTGATGGCGAACGCGGGGACATACTTCCTCATAACCGCATCGTCCTATCCGTTCATCGCAGTCTACAACGCCGCCGCCGCCCTCTTCCGCGCCGACAAGAATTCCAGGCTTCCGATGGCCATATCCACGATGTCGAACATGCTAAACATCGCGGGGAACGCCGTAATGATTTTCGGCCTCGGCATGGGCGTATCCGGAGCCGCCCTGAGCACTCTCGCGTCGAGGGTCTTCTCGGCGGCCGCCATAATGTTCTTCCTCTGCACGACGAAGCAGGCGATAGGCATTGGACGGCCCGCCCCAATCCGCCCTGACCCGCAGACGATAGCCAAGATAATGAGGATAGGAATCCCGACGGGGATAGAGAACGGGATGTTCCAGTTCGGAAAGCTCGCGATACAGTCCACGGTCTCGATGATGGGGACGGCGGCCATCGCGGCGAACGCCATGACCAGTACGCTTGAGAGCCTCTCCTGCCAGGCTCCGATAGGGATAGGGCTTGGCATGATGACGATAGTCGGGCAGTGCGTGGGGGCCGGGGAGGACGAGCAGGCGCGGAGATGCATAAAGACGCTGACGTTCTACGGGTTCATGGCCCTTTTGGTCTCCGCCGCCGCAGTCTCCATCCTCGTCGTCCCTATAACCGCGCTTTCGGGGATGGACGCGGACGTGGCCTTAATGACGAGGCACCTGACCTGGTTCGTGCACGCGGTTAAGCCGTTCGCGTGGTGCCTTTCGTTCCTTCCGGCCTACGGTTTCAGGGCGGCCGGCGACGTGAAGTTCTCCATGGCGGTCTCGATGACGACCATGTGGACCTGCCGCGTCGCGATTGTGATGGTGCTGGCGAGAGTCTTCGGCTTCGGCCCGCTTGCCGTCTGGATCGGCATGGCATCAGACTGGTGCGTGAGGTCAGTCTGCTTCCTCTGCAGGTTCAGGAGCGGAAAATGGCTGGCCCACAAGATGGTGAAATGACGGAGAGGGCGTCAAAAGGGATCGCCGCCGCCGTCCCCCCCGTCCCGCCTCCGCAGGCTTCCGAGCCCCTTCCCTATCATCGAGCCGACCCTGCCGAGTGTGGATAAGAGTCCGCCACCGCAGTCCGCTCCGCCAATCCGGGACACGAAAAGCCCGGTCTCGTTCCTGAAGCCTATCGCCTTCTCTGAAAGGCTCTCGTCGTCCTCGGAGCTTGAGACGGACTCCAGGTAGCGGAGGGATATGCCCGCCCTGCCGCACAGGCCCATGAATCTTCCGGCCGCGTCCGAGGCCTTCCCCCTCCTGACGACTATCGCGAAAAAGTAGTCGGCGGTGAGCGTCGACTTCAGCACGAGCTTCGACACCTCTTCCGGGAAGGACTTGTCCGAGCAGGGGACGATGAAGCCTATCTGCTCGTCAGAGTACGCCACGTCCATGCTGGACACCGATTCCTCGACGGACTTCACGAGGATGCCGTCGAAAAAGTCGAACGCCCCCTTGAGCTTGCGGCAGGCCTCGTCCCCATCGAAATAAAAGACTGTCATCTAAAATTCTCCGCTGCAAAAAAATCACGGAAAAATCCGTCACTTGATTCTACCGAAGCACCTCTCGAAAATCTCCATGAATTCCTCGAATGACTTTCCGGTCAGGGACTTCTCGGCGTAGTCCCTGACGTTCAGGAGCAGCCCCTCAAGGCTTGAGCTGGAGTCGATCGTCTTCGCCAGCCCTGCGTGGAACCTCCCGCTGTTCATCTTGTCGAAGTGGGTGCCCCCGTTCTTGAAGGCCACAGACTTGGTGTCCTGCACAAGCTCGGTCAGCGCGAGGGATATCTCGGCTCCGTCCCCACCCCATTTCGGGTTAGTCAGGAAGTCGGCGTAGTTCTTGGTCATGAGCCACTCGTGGACGCCGCCTCCGCCCCTTATGGCGTGGTCGACGGTCTTCTTGACCTCCGGGATGGCCATGAGCTCCCCGACCTGCCCGGGGTTCCCGTCGGCAAGGCGCACGAAGAACTCCTGGAAGCCCTCGCCGAACGTCCCCTTCCCCGTCTTCGCCTTTACGATGGCGCGCAGGTTGACCTTCGGGTCTGCGCGGATCCAGTCCATCTCCTTTCCGGACAGTTTGACGCTCCCTTTCGCCCTCATTCCCGAGACGCGGAACTTCAGGCTGTCGAGCCTGAGGAGGGAAGGCCTCCCCATGGAGGCGAGAGTGGCCGAAACGGGCGCGCCGCCAAGTTTCCTGACGGTTGCCAGCCCACTTTGTCCGCTGGACGCGATGTACTTGACCGCCCTGCCAAGCTCCCTCGGGGACTTTCCGACCCTGTCCAGGGCCTCGAAGAGGCCGTCCCCGTGCGCGCAGAGAAGGTCCGCGAAGACCCGCCTGTCCTCCTTTCCGAGCCTGGAAATCATGGAGACGAAGTCGTCGCCCCTCCTAGCGTACTCCTCGAAGAAGGCGCCCGTCCTGCCGTCGAACGCGGAGAGAGCCTCGATTCCCTTCCTTCCGTGCCTTGAGATGATGATTCCGGCCTCGTCCAGATGGTCTATGTTCCTGGAGAGGGCCGCCGCCGCGTCCGAGCCGCCGACGAGGACTGCCCTCAACGCCTTTCCGCCGCCGCGGGATGCAAGGAGCATGGTCAGGTCCCCGTTTTTGGTCAGGGCGGACACGGCTCCGTCACCGTACTTGAAGAGGAGCCTCGCGGCGTCGTCCCCGTATTCCTCGACCAGCCGCCTGCCGACCTTGCCGTACGCGACCTCCACCGCGCCCCTGACGAGGCCGGCTCCGGCGCCTCCGCCCCTGGCGGCCCTGGACATCAGGCCGGAGTCCTTGACGGCCCGGCTTATCCCGGGATAGGCCTCCGCCGCCCGGGACGCGTCCCTGCCGGCCCGCGCGGCCTTGAAAGCCGCCGAGCCGAAGGTCAGCACCACGTCGGCCAGGTTCCAGGCCTGCTCCCTGAAGTACTCCTTCCTGACGCGCTCCGCCTCCGCCTTGTCGCCAAGCAGCTCCGCGTCGGAGACCTCCCTCGCCATCACGCCGGTGCCGACGAGAATGCTCAGCCCGGATATCGAGGCGTTGGCAACGTCCGCGATTTTTGAGACGGCGAGAGCGACAGCCGCGACAGGGGGGCACGGCACGCACGCGACCACGGCGACCACGTCGCCCGCGATGGACACTCCCGCCAGAACAAGCTGGGTGGTGGAGACGACGCCCCTTATAGTCTCCTCGTGCTCCTTGTAGAAGTCGTAGGACAGCTCTCCGAACGACTTCTCGCCCGCCCGCCTCCATTTTCCGTCCGGCGTCGGGCGGCCGTCTTCGAGCGCGCCCACGAATTCGTCGCCGTTGGAAAAAAGCACGCTGGCCCGCTCCGGGAATCCGCCCCCGCCCCAGGACGCGGACGTGACGACAGTGTACCCGCCGCCTTCGGGTATGAAGAGGGAGCCCCTGCCCTTCATGCGCCCGTCCTCGAATTCTCCGTCGTAGAAGCTTCCGTCAAGCTCCCCGACTCCGAAGTAGAATTTTCCGGTCCCGCTGATTCTTCCGTCCCTGAACTCGCCCTCGTAGCAGCTTCCGTCCGCGAAGAAGTAGGCCCCAAGCCCGTCCTTCCTGTCGTCCTTGAAGCCGCCCTCGTACCTGTCGCCCGACGCGAACGCGTACGAACCCACGCCCGAGAACCTTCCGTCCTGGAAATCGCCTGAGTAGACGTCGCCGTTCGGAAACGCCATCGTTCCGCTTCCGTCCTGCAGGTCGTCCGCCCAGTCGCCGAAGTACGAGGTTCCGTCCGCCCAGCAGTACTCTCCGTAGCCCTCGCGCCTGGAGTCGACCCAGTTCCCGTCGTAGACGTCGCCGTTCGGGTACTCCATCATCCCCCGCCCGTTCAGCCTGTCGTCGGAGAAGCCGCCTGAGTATGTCATGCCGTTCATCGAGAGCGTCCCGCGCCCGCTCCTGCGGCCCATCGACCAGCCGCCGGAATACACCGCGCCACCAGCCCTCAGGACGCCGAATCCGTCGAAGGAGTTCCCGAGCCAGCCGCCGGAGTACGTCCATCCGTCCGCGAAGACGGCCTCGCCGAAGCCCGAGCACTTGTCGTCCTCCCAGTTGCCCTCGTAGGAGACGTCGCCCGAGACGAAGAGTCCGAAACCGTTCCGCATCCCCCCCTCGACCTCGCCGGTGTACACGTCCCCGGAAGGATAGGAGACGACGCCGCTGCCGCTGGGGTCGAGCCTGGAGTCGACCTGCCCTGTCCACTCCAGGCCGCCCGGGTACGAGACGTGGACGCTCTCAAGATCCGCTTCCCCATCCCTGTAGACGACGCGCCTCGTGATTCCGCCGCCGGACACCACGAACTCGCCGTCCTTCCTGCCGTCGTCGAAAGTACCGCTGATTGTAAGCCCTCCGTGGTACTCGGTGCCGGCTCCGTCCCTCCTGCCCTTCCCGAACATTCCGGCGTAGACCAGCCGCCCGTCCTCGTAAAGCTCTCCGAAGCCGGAATAGAGGTTCTTCTTGAACCCGCCCTTGTAGACGACATTCCCCCCGAACTTCCTGACAGCCCTGCCGTCCACGCGGCCGCGCCTGAAACGGCCCGCGTACGTGTTCCCGTTGGCCTTCGCGAGCACGCCCACGCCGTCGGGGACAATGGAGGCCCCCTCCCCCCGGCCCTCGCCCGCGTAGAAGTCCCCCGTCGAATTCAGCTCGGAGAAGTCGTCCTTCCTGGCTCCGAACAAGAGCGAGCACCGCCTCGTCTCGACCTTGCGCCCGTCCTCGTAGAGGCTCAGGCTCCCGATCCCGTCCGCGAAACCGTCGACGGCGCCGCCGCTCCACGAGAACTGGCGGCTGTCGGAAGTCCACACGGAGACGCGCCCGTCAATCGATTTCCTCCAGGCGAATCCTTCCCCGCAGAAGAGGCGCGCGGAGGCGAGAACCAAAAACAGAAAAAACAGGAACGAGGCCCTGGCCCGCCGCATCGTCACGCAGTGGAGGGCGCTCATCTGCGGAACTCCACGCCGCCGTCACCTTCGAGGGCCTCCCCCTTGGAAGCCGCCTCGGCCTCCCCGACAGCTCCGCCTCCGTCGTCGGGCCTGGATATGCTGGTGTCTGAGCCGCCGAGCCAGGGCGAGACTCCGACATCGACTTGGCCGACGGTCTCGATGCCGGAGTCGGCCGAAGACCTGTAAGAAGCGCATGAAAAAAGAACGAGAGAAGAGATGGCCAAAACGGCGGCCGCTGTTTTCATCATGGAATTCACCTCCGGAAGGCAAAAAAAAACCGCCTCGCAAAG
>CAMHLH010000014.1 GCA_946185925.1 uncultured Treponema sp. | reverse complement strand
CCAAAGCTCATGAAAGGGGAAATCGACATCGGCTTCCTTCCTCCGAACGCGGCCGCGAAAGTCTACAACTCGTCAAAAGGGGCCGTGCTCTGTCTCGGAATAGCGGGCAACGGCAACCTTTTCCTGATTACGAAGGACGAATCTGTAAAATCCGTGAAGGACTTGGACGGAAAGACGATTGCCTGCGCAGGACAGGGAGCGACACCCGAATACATGATGAACTATCTCATGAAGAAGAACTCCATCAAGTCCACGCTCGACTTCACGACACCGAACGCGGAAATAGCGGTGGCGCTCATCGAAGGCAAATTCGACTATGCACTCGTCCCTGAGCCATTCGCGACGGTCGCCGAGAGCAAGGACGAGAGCGTGAAACGCCTGAGCATATCCGACGAGTTCAAGGCGGCCGAGGGAACGGACTTTCCGATGACGCTTCTTGTGGCGAACGCCGCATACGCGAAAAAGCACAAGAAGGAAATCAAGAAGTTCATATCCGATTTCGAGAAAGCGAGCGGTTGGACAGTGAAGAACCCGACGGAAGCCGGAAAACTCGTCGAAAAGCACTCGCTCGGCCTGAAAGCGGCTGTCGCGGCAAAATCGATTCCGAACGCCGCCTACACATGGAAGCCGGCGAAGAAGGGAAAGGGCGAAGTTGAAAAACTTCTGGGAATATTCCTCGAAAATTCCCCGGAAGCAATCGGCGGAAAACTCCCTGACGAAAAATTCTACTACTAAGCAGAAAAAAAATTGAAAAAAGCCGTTCCAAAAATATTATCCATGGCGGCTGTCCTGCTCGTTTGGCAGACAGCGGCATCCGTCATGGACTCCCCCCTCATCCTTCCCACACCGAAAAGCGTCATTTTCTGCATGGGAAGGCTTTTGGCGGACAGTTCATTCTGGGCGAACGCGCTCTCGACATTCGCCCGTGTCGCGAAAGCGTTCTCGATATCGCTCATTTTCGGTTCAATGCTTGGAATCGCATGCGGAAAATCACGATTCCTGAAAGATTTCTTCGCGCTTCCGATATCGATTCTCCGCTCTACCCCGGTCGTCGCGCTCATCCTCATACTGATTTTTTCGTTCAGTTCAGGGAACGTTCCGGTGGCCGTCGCGGTCCTGATGTCGCTCCCCGTGATGGTGTCGGCTCTTTCATCTGGATTTTCCCTTTCCGAGGACGACAAAAAGATGATGCAGATGGCGCGAGTCTTCTCGCTAAAAACATCGCAGAGGATAAGATTCATCTGGATTCCAAAACTCATGCCCTTCTTCAAAAGCGGAACCGTGTCGGTTTTCGGAATGACCTGGAAGGTCGTCGTGGCTGGAGAGGTTTTGAGTCTTCCAAACAAGGCAATCGGCACCCAGCTTTCGGCGGCGCAGGTGCATCTTGAGACGCAGGAAGTCATGGCGCTGTCTATTGTCATAGTGGCCATCAGCTTCGCCATGGAGACGCTCCTTAAATTTCTGCTTGAGAGGGACAAATGAAGATAGAAAAACTTTCGATAGCGTTCAACGGCAAAAAAGTGCTCTCCGATTTTTCGATTGAATTCGAGGACGGAAAAACGACAGGCTTCCTGGCTCCAAGCGGCTTCGGAAAGACGACCCTCCTCAACTGGATATGCGAAAACGAGATGTCGAAAGGAAAAACGGTGTCGTTCGCATTCCAGGAACCAAGGCTGTTGGAGAGCGCGACAGTGCTTGAGAACGTGGCGCTTCCCCTCAGGAACATCATGAGCGGCAAGGACGCCCTCGAAAAGGCTCGCCTGTTCCTCAAGAAAGTGAAGATGGAAGACAAAGAAGGCTCTTTTCCAGCGAAGCTTTCAGGTGGCGAAAAACAGAGGGTTTCGTTGGCGCGCGCTCTTTCATTTCCGAGCGAAATACTTCTCCTGGACGAAGCCTTCAATTCGATAGACGAAAAAACAAAGGCGGAAATAATATCGTTCACAAAGTCCCTGCTGAAAAGAGAAGGCAGAACGACAATCTTCGTAACGCACAACGAAAAAGAGGCGGAACTCCTGTGCGACAGCATAAAAAAAGGTCTTTGATGAAAAACACCAAAGACCAAAAACTCTCTCCGTGAAAGTTTTTTTCTATAAGACCCCTCTCAGGCTCATTTTTCCGTGTTCAACGTCAAACCGACAAGCTCAGGGAAATCGAAGTTCTTCTCAACAAAGTACCTCAAATCGAAATCCTCGTGGGTTACGACTACAAGAATCGTTGCGTGCTCGGCCAGATAGTCGGAGATGACCTTCATGACGTGCAGGCGGGTGTCGAAGTCGATGTGGGCGAAAGGCTCGTCGAGCAGGAGGATGTCCGGCTTGGCGGTCAAGGCGCGGGCGATGTCCATTCGCTTCATCTCGCCGGAAGAGAGGGACTGCGGATATGCGTCCAAGTGCCCCTTCGTCAATCCCACTTTCTCAAGGTTCTCAGCCATCTCCTCGATTGTGCCGTCGATTCCCGCCTTGGAAATCTGGGCGAACGAATCGCGGATTTTCAAGTCAGGGAAGAACGAGAATCTGGAATCCTGCTGGACGACGGCCATTCTTTTCCTGAACGGCTTGAACTCCTCAGGGTCCCTTCCGTCCTCGATTGGCTTGAGCTTCACGAGGTCGTTGCCTTCAAGGAGAATCTCACCCTCCGTCTCGTCGAGGAGGCGGAGGATTGCCTTTATCGTGCTCGACTTTCCGCAGCCTGACGGACCCGTGATGCCGTAGACCGTGGAACGCTCGAACGTGAGGTTGAGTCCCTTGAAAGCCGTGAATTTGCGCTCTCCGAAAAGGCCGCGCTTGTTGTACGACTGGGAGACGTTCTTGATTTCCATCGAAGTCCCCGACGCGCCCTTCTTCGCCTCAGGCTTCTCGTAGCCTTCCATTTCCGGGAGCTGCTCAAGTTTCACGAGGTCGCCCTCTTTCAGGATGAAGACCTGCGTCAAGTTGAGGCGTTTTATGAAGTCCAAGTCGTGGCTGACCATCAGGAACGTCTTCGATTTGTCGCAGAGAATCTCCTTGTTCAAAAATTCCACGAAATTCTTTCTGAGGTTTCTGTCGAGGTTGACGGTCGGCTCGTCGAGGAGGATGAGGTTCCCCTGCCGGGAAAGGAGAATCATCAACGTGATTCGCTGCATCTCGCCGCCGGAGACCTCGTCCGGGTACAGTCGCGCGAACTTCTCGAAGTCGAGCGTGAAGAATTCCTTCAAGCGGCGGACAACGTTCGGCCGGCAGCCTGGAGCCAAAAGCGCAAGATTCTGGTCGAGGGTGAGCGCGGGATTCATGACCTGCGCGGTCTCGGCGGGAATGAACATCAGGCCGGACTGTTCTATCTTTGTCCACTCGAAGAAGTCGAGCTTCTTTCCGTTGAAGTAGCCGGGATTTCCGTTAACCTTGAGGGCACCATCGAATTTGAAGATGTGCGTTGGAAGGATTCCCGCTATGGACTTGAGGAATACGGATTTTCCGGTTCCAGTCGGTCCCATTATTACAGTTGAACTGCCGGACTCTATGTCGAGAGTCGTAGGCTTGAGCGTTATTCTGTCTCCAAGATGGATGCAGAATTTGTCGAGTGAAATAGGTGTCATGCATCCTCCTTGTTGTCGTTCAAAACGATGAGGAAGGCAACGCTTATCATGATGAGGAAGATTGAAGGAACCCAGAAGTAAAGAGGATCCCCATCGCCCAAACCAAGAACCGTCTGCCTGTATGTGGCGATCAACGCTCCAGGGCTGGTGTGGCTAGGAGTGCCTGTCGCTCCAAGTCCGACCTGGATGACGAATCCGAAAGACGTGTCGAGGACGAGCGTCTTCAAAAGGATTCCTGCGGCGACGCGCTTTAGGGTGTCGACCATGATTGAAGTCCTCATCAAAACTGAAAGAATCCTGTTTTTCGTGAATCCGTAAGAGCGGAACGAAACGCTGTACTTTCTGTTGTACAAATCAGACAACGGAATGGAAATGCTTCGGACGGCCTCTGGAAGAACGGTCGCAGTAGCCGCGAAGATGAACACGATGAGCGAGAGCGTCGACGACGTGGAACCGGAAGTTTTTGCCAACGCGCCGGAAACAGGAGCGTAGCAGAAGAGAGCGATGAGGATTGAAGGAATCGACTCAATCGCGTTCAAGATGTTCGCGAATCCCCTTCCGAACCTCATCGAAAGCACACTGCAGTATCCAATTATGTAGCTCATTATCATGGCGAAAATCATCGTCGTGATGAGAGTTATCGAAAGCTCCCTGAACGAAAGGAAAAGCTCCCTGAGGAAATTCTTTTTTTCGATGGAAGGAGCCGGAGAAAGGGACTCGGAGTCGGAAGATTCCTCCTCCATCATCATCTGGGCTTCCATTTCCTTCAAAAGTTCCTGTTCAAGCCTCTGGATTCCGGCATTGAGCTGCTCGCGCTGCGGCTCAGCCTTGACCTCTGGCTCTTTTTTGACCTCGGAAGCAGATTCGGCTTTCGTCTCCGAAGAAGCCGCAGCCTCACCAGATGAAGGAATATCAACAACGAAAGAATCGACCGCGGGCTTTTCAACATGCTTCACAGCCGTTGGCACAGACGAACGGACGAAACTTTCGGGAACGATACCCTCGAACCATTCGCACGGCAGCCAAGAAATCAAGAGTGGAAGCAAGAAAATGACAACCACAACAGTCTTGAGGACATTAAATTGCTTTTTCATACCACCTCGGATAAATCAAGAACAAAATAGTTTTCACAAAGAACGAGACAATCGCGTTGATGCAGAGAAGAATCAAGACTGAAGTGACGAGCAAATCAGTGTTCGTGGAAATCAACGCGTCGATGAGGTTGCTTCCAAGACCAGGGAAGCTGTAGGCGATTTCGGCGATTGTGACGGAGCCGATAATCGCTGGAACTTTTCCTGCGAGGTACGGAATGTAGCGAGGAAGGCTCGACTGGAAAAGGTAGCCAGAATATGTGCCCGGCAGGGGAAGGAATGTTCCCATGTTTCTTCCGAGCGTGGAGAAGACAATCGCGTGAGTCTGATTGACCTGACTCAACATGTCGGTCTTCAAGAAGTTCGTCGCATCCCAAGAAAGCCCACCGAGAATGACAGTGACAAGCGCGATGAGAAAAAGCGACACATCGTTTCCAAAAAACATATAGGCAATCCAGAATCCAACGAACAACGGGATTGCAGCCAAAACAGAAGCGATGAAATTCCAGACCTGCTCAGTCCTCTCTCCAAATTTCTTTCCGAAATTCAACGACATGTACCTGCTCGAAACAGCGAAAGAGGAGCAGACAAGAGAAATGATTATGAGGAAAACGAGCGAAATCAAAGCCAAAGGCAAAGTCACTTTCGCTCCCGCCAAAATGATGTCCCCGGAAGTGAATCCGACAGTGTTGGAGTTTGCGTTGCCGGATATGAACAACAAAAACGACCTGGTAGCCTCAACGTATCTCGAAGCATCGGCCCCAGTCGAAAGAAGATAAAGCGCAGAAAGAACAACAGTCCCGACCACAGCGAAAAGAATGCCGTGAAAGACCAGTTCCCTGACTAAAAAGCGCAGAAAACGCATTCATGCTCCCCTTTTAGAATACTTGTCCGGGAACGGGAAATCCATGCGGAAATCCGTCCCCGAACAGTTTTACAGTTTCGATCTATTCAACCAAAATCAGTTCTTGAATTTCCAATCCTCAACAGAGAGGAATGGATTGTCGCTGGCTATCAGAACATTCGAAAGCCCGCGAGAATAGACATCCTTCTGAAGAGTGCAGAGATACAAGGCCGGACAGAGGTCTGAAACCTTCTCGTTGATTTTCATAATCTGCTTCGCGACATCTTCAGTCTTGTTCTGCTTTGCCAAGTCGTCGAACAACGAATCAAGTTCCCTGTCTGCAATTCCAGAAACATTGGCCTCGCTGCCAGAGCGGTACAAACTGTCGATTGTAGAATAGAGATTGTCGAATCCGTCGTGGTAGACGAGAGCCAACTCGAAGGACTTCTCCTTGTAGACCATGCGGTTGAAGACCTGGTTACCAGTGCGCTTCGCCTCGACATTCAAGCCGATTTCTTTGAGCTGGCTGGCGACAGATTCGGCCAAGGCCTTTCCGAAATCTCCCATTGAATCAGGGTAGATGAGGTTCACGTTCTGACCGGCGAGTCCGCTTGAAGAGGCAAGCGACTTCGCTCTTTCGATGTCATACGGCAGAAGGTTCGGAAGAGGCTCGTTCACATAGTCAGGAATCGCCTCCTGGAAAATGTTCGTCGGGTAAGGGCCGTTGTTGATTACGACACCGGTTGTCCTGTCCGTGATTGAAGGAATCAGGTTCGGCTTGTCGAGCGCCTGCGCCATCGCCTTTCTCGCATCAGGATTCTTGAAAAGTCCGGTGTTGATTTCAATCTGATAGAACGCATAAGGCAGGAAAGAGTTGATGTCGACGTTGTCGATTTTTTCGATTGTCGGACGGTCCATCGGATTCGTCTCAAGAATCACGTTGATTCTTCCCTTGCTAAGTTCGTTCTTGCGGACGACAGGGTCTATCGTTCTCTTGATGACCAGAGAATCAGCCTGGGGAACCTGCTTGAAGTAGAGTCCGTTGCTTGAGAAAGTGAGCCACTTTCCGATTTCCCAGCTGACGAGCTTGAACGGACCTGTTCCAACCGGCTTCTGCGAGAATTTTCTCTCGTTTTCTCCGGAGCGCATGTCCACGTTCATGTCGATTCCATTGTATTTTGAAGGAACGATTTTGAAAGTGAGGACCGGAATCGCACTGTACGACGGAATCGGATCGTTGAATTCGATGTTGACCGTCTTGTCGTCCACAGCGGTCACGTCCTTTATGAAGCTGAGGAGGTAGTCCCTCAATGGAGACTTGTTTCCCTCGTATGTGTAGGCCTTGTATGAATACACGACATCGGCGGAAGTCACAGGGGTTCCAGGATTTCCATCCTCGCCGTCATTCCAAGCGACATCGTTACGGAGAGTCACAATGTAGTTCTTGCGGGTCTTCTCGTCCTGTTCGATGTTCTCGGCCAAAGCCAATTCCGTATAGCGTTTTCCAGAAACCGGATCCACCTCGAAGTTGACGAGGCCGTCGAATATAAGCTCGTTGGCATTCAGACCTGAAACGTTCTGCTCCAAGACAGGGTTCAATGAATCTGGAAGCTCCGAAACAGCGATTGTCATTCCCTTGGGCTGGGCCTTGGCAACGACGACACCGACGACAGCTCCAACAACGGCGACGGCTCCAATGCCTATCGCCAAAATTTTTTTGTTCAAAGCCATGATTAGCGACTCCTTGTTACAAATGAGCTGTAGATTACAACCTCACCTGAATATGTATTTGTTTTACCCTCTTCGATAGCGAAATAGTAGTTCGAACCACCATTGAGCGCTTTTCCGATGTTCATTACCGGCCAAGAATTTCCGACCTTGTTCGGCTTGCTAACCAAGTCCTGAAGGTTCTTCTTCTTGATGTCCTTTCCGCTGTGGGTGTTCTGGTTGTAGACGTGGACTGTCCTGTTGTCCTTTAGAGTGATTACGAGGTCGTTCATCTGGCCGGACGGAACAGAGACCATACCCCACCAGTAATCCGTGTCCTTCTGCTTTGAAGAGCTGAATCTCGCAGGGCGCGACTTCTTGCTCTCGGCTGTTGACTTCGGATCCGGGTTGAAGAGACCAATCATCAAAGGCATGACGGTGTTGCCGCGGCTCTTGATTTCCTCTTCGTTGGCGATTTCCCTGTTGATTTGGGCAATCTTGTTCTTCAAGTCCTTTCTCTGGGCGTCGATGTCGCTCAAGACGTCCTGGCCGACATCCTTCGGATACTGGGCCGCGAAAGCGGTGAGCTCTCCGTAGATTTTGTCGATGTTGGACTGGATTGAGTTGTAGTGGTTCCTGATGTCGTATGAAGTGATGGCGCCCTTCTTTCCAGTTCCAGTCGTCAATTCACGGGCGAATTCCTCGCCAATCTTGTCCTTGTATTCGTAGGCCTTCTCGCGGATGACGCTGGCCCTCTCGCTCTCAAGGTTCTGCCTGTCGCTCTTCAACTTGTTGATGTTTTTGGAGACGGCGGACTTGTCCTTGACTCCCGACTTTGAAGCCAAAGAATCGACCTCGGACTCGGCAGCCTTGAACTTCGAGATTGCGTTGTCATATGCCGCGACTTTTGCCTCGAAACCTTCAACAGATGCGGCCTTCGCGCCCTCGCCTGAGAGAGCCTGGGATTTGGAGTAGATGCCGCTGACGACATCGATTTCCTTTCCGGCGGCCGTCAAAGCATCGTTCGTGCCGTAAACGCTCACAGACTTCTGGTGCATCGTCCTGGCGGCCGTAATCTTGTTGGCCTCGAGAAGCTTGTTGATGCGGTCTGCTGAAAGGTTCGCACCCTTCTCACAATCGTTCGGCGGAAGCTTGAGCTGTGAATCGTCGATTGCGGTGAATTTGTCCAATGCTGTGTTGCAGGCGTTGAGGAGTTTCGTCTCCTGGGAAGCCTTCATACTGTCGGTGCTTTCGAGAGCCTCGTGTCCAGCCTTGTACAATTCGACATAGTTCAAGTACTTGGCCTTCACGGCCGCGTCCGAAATTCCGTTCCAAGGGTCTACCGCGTCTTCAGGGGTGATTTTGTTCCATGCCTGAATACCTTTCGTGATTGCAGGATCCACTCCATCGGCCGAAGAAGAGCCGCAGGAAACAAACAAAGCAGAGAATGCAAGGCCGGCCGCCAATGCTGCCGACAAAATAATTCCAGTTTTTTTCATTATTCAGAAATCTCCCTTACAAGACGGAAACCGATTTCGTTCGTACCCTTGCTTCCATCAACTTTTTTGAAATTTGAAATGCGAAGTTCCTTCGCGCCGTCCATCCAAGAACCACCCTTGATGATGTTCTGCTCTGAATCGCGTTTTGAGGAAGTCCATTCCCAAACGTTTCCAGACATGTCGACAAGGCCCCAGTCGTTTGCGTTCTCGAAAGAACCCACTGGAGATGTGAACTTGAATTTTCCGTTCTTCTTGCAGTTTCCCTTCTTGGCTTTGACAGGGTCGTCGTCGCCCCAAGAGTATGTGACCTCTTTTCCAGCGCGGGCAGCCTTCTCCCACTCTTCCTCGGTCGGAAGGCGGTATTTGGCTCCGGTCTGGGCAGAAAGCCATTCAGCATAGGCCTCGGCATCGGCGACAGAGACACCGACTACAGGCTGGTTCTCCATGTTGAAATTTGCGTTGTCGAAGAACTCAGGCTTCGACTCGGCCCTTGTCGCATGGAGGAATGCCGCGTACTGGGCGTTCGTCACAGGAGTCAACTCGATTTCATAAGCTCCGGTCGTGGCCTTGTGCGAAGCCTCGCTCTTTCCAGGCTTGTCCTTCGGGATTCCGCCGGCGTTGAACTCTCCTGCAGGAACAGAAGCAGCCTTGAAAGCGGATTTCACGTCGTCGAAATGGACGAAGTTGCCGTCGACACCGGAAGCGTTGTCGAGCTTCTTCATTGCGGAAGTCGCTTCAGGAGAAGCAGAGAAAGCGGTCGAGACGGAAAGCGTCACTGCCTTGTTGTGGAAAGCCTCGTCTGAAGGGAAGGCCACTACAACATTTCCAGACTTGTCGGTCTTCACAACCGAAGTAGAGTCGCGTTCCTCGAAATCCTCCCTTCCCAAGAGGTTCGGGAGTTCCCAGTACGCCTTGACGTTCAAGCCAGCGACAGGACTTCCAGAAGCGTCAGATACGGACACGACGAATTTCGTGTCTGGCCCCACGATTCCGTCCTCGACTGAAATCTTGAACTCAAGCTCTTTCACAGCTCCTTTGCAGATGTCCTCGATTTTTGCCGAGAAAAGGTCGTTTGCGTTTCCGCCGGCGGAGACTGTCAAAACGTCGGTCTCTCCGTTTTCCGCGAGCACGCTCAGAATGTCCACAGAGTCGTTGAGTTTGTCGGCCAAAGCCTTCTTTGAAAGAGCGTCGTAGCGGTCGGCGATTGAAGCCCTGAGGGAAGAAGAATAGGCAAGTTCGTCCTTGTCCCAGTCCTCGCCCTTGATTCTATAAATGACTGAATTTTCTTTTTCGTCCTTCTCGAACGGTTTCAAAGACGAAAGGCGGGAAGAAGCGACCGACGCGCTCACGCTGACACGCGAAGCACGCGGGTTCAGGCTTCTGGCCTTCTCCGTCAACGCTTTTTCGAGAAGATTCTTTTTTGCGGCGACGGACGCCTCGTCAATCGAAGCGCCCTTTCCGTAGCCGTAATAGTAACCGGCCTCCTCCTTCACAGGCTCTTTCGATTTTTTTGCGAAAGCAAAACTTCCTAAAAGAGCAACACAAAGAGAAGCGGCAAGAATTCTTGCGTTTTTTCTACTTTTTAGCATAGATTCACTCCTATTATTGATTATTAGTTTTTGTTTTTCGGAATAAAAATATTTTCATTTTAAAAAGAAGGTGTCAATTTAAAAAACCGACAATAGGCGGCTTTAAATGACAAAAAACGAATTTTTGTAAAGTCCGATTTTGACATTTTGGAGAAATCGGCAGTTTTTTTAAAAACTTCTGAAAAAAAAAGCGCATTTCTGAACCTTTCAATTCAAAAATGCGCAATCCGCAAAAAAAATTTCCTACATGTTCTCAGGCCCAAAGCCGAAAGCCAAAAGCTCACTCAACTTAAGTTCCTTGTAGTCGCCCTTGGCACCCGCGCAGAGGACCCGCAAATTCGGGTTGAACTCGTTGAGGAACTGCCTGCACATTCCGCACGGCGTGCAGATGACGTCGGACGAGCCGGCCACCGCAATCGTCTTTATGTGCCTGAACCCCTCGAACACGGCTTTCGGCACGGCCACGCGCTCCGCGCAGACCCCGCACGGGTACGAAGCGTTCTCGATGTTCGCTCCAGTGAAGACCTTCTCCTCTCCACAGTCGTTCTGAGCCACGACCGCGGCACCGACCCTGTAGTTCGAATACGGGCTGTACGAACCGTTTCTGGACTCCAACGCCATGTCGACCAATTCCTTGTCTGTCATTTTTCGCCTCCTATTTTTCGAGAATCTCCGGGTGCTTCTCCGATATTCTGCGCGCGAGGTAGAGGAAAGGCGTGTCCAAAATCGAGGTCACGATGAAAATCGAATAGCCGAACACGAGCACCTGGACGAGGACATCCTTTGGAAAGACCCCCGCGAAAGCGAGAATATTGAAAAGCAGAGTGTTGATGAGCTGGCTGACAAGAGTCGATCCGTTGTTTCTGAGCCAAAGGAAGGCTTTTTTGTTGCCGAATTTCTTCTCAGTCTTCTCCCATATGAAATGATAAGCCCAAACGTCGTAAATTTCACACACGACATAGGCGAAAAGACTCGAGAGCATGACGCGGGGAGTGTTTGAAAAGACCGTGCGTATAGGTTCCGCCATCGTGTCGCCCTCTGCGGGGACGTAGAGGAACCAGCTTTGGGAAATCACGATGAAGATTATGTTGGCGGCGATTCCGATTTTAACGCAGCGGTTGGCCTCTTTTTTTCCGAAAAGCTCGCTCATGATGTCGGTCGCGAGGAAGCTGGAAGCGAAAAGGACGTTGCCAAGCGTAGTGTCCAGCCCGAACGCGTGGACGAGAATGAGGACTTCGATGTTGGCCGCGATTGTGCAAATCACAGTCCAAGCGTAGATTCCGATTTTTCCGAACATACGGAAAAGGGCGACGAGCGTGCCGAAAAAGACAATTACGGACGCGGCGAGTATCAACTCGTTCTGAAAAGGCATTTTGTTTCTCCTAGTTTTGATTTTTTACTCGCAGGATGGGTTTCGAACTGCGAGAGAAATCCAAGATTACAAATTATGAAAGAAAATGTCCATCGTGATAAAATATTCAGTATGGACAAGCCGAAAAAACAAAGAAAGCTGACATTGATAACGATTTCCCAGACTCTCTTCCTGAACGTAAAATTCTTCCTGCGGAACAGGCTGCTTTCGTACGCCTGCGCCTGCTCGTTCAACTTCTTGGTTTCGTTCATTCCTGTCTTCATGATGATTGCCATAATCCTGGTGCGCTTCCTGCACGCGTCTCCAGACGTCATCGAGACGGTCATGGAATTTTTCCCGGAGATGTCAAGATATTTCTCCACGGAAATGATTTTGAACGAAATCCAGTCCACAGGGGAACTGCACATATTCGAATTCATTCTGGGATTCTTCATTTTTTGGATGGCGAGGCGTTTTTTCGCAACGACGTTCGACTCCCTGCAGAACATCTTCCACACGCACACAAAGCGGAAGGCGATGATGAACCAACTCCTCACAATCGCAGTGGAAGCATTGTTGATAGTGATAGTCGCAATGATGATTTTCATCTACATGTCGATGAGGACGATAGCCGACATTTCGTTCATCAGGAATTTTCTGGAAGGCATTCCCCAATTCTCGTCGATTTTCAACGACGTCATAATCTCGAACCTCATCAAGCACTTCCCGAACCTGCTGATTTTCATAACCCTGCTCACGCTCTACAGGCTGGTTCCGGGAACGACCCCGAACGCAATCATCTGCACGCTCTCCGCCCTGCTCTGCACCGGAACGTTCTATGTTTTCAGAGTCGTGCTGCACCATTTCCTGAACGTGTCGAACTACAACATGGTCTACGGAGTCTTGAGCCAAATCGTCATAACGCTCATGGACATCCAGTTCTTCTTCACTTTCTTTCTTTTTTACGCGCAGACAATCTATGTCTACCAGTTCTTCAACGAGCACTTGCTCGCCGAACTCTACCTGCTTCCAAAAATGCAGGAAGTCGGATTCTTCGGGAAGAGGAAGCTGATTCTATTTCTCAGGCCCGATTATCTTCTCGCGGAGGACGCGAAGGTGATGACGCTGGACAAGGACACAATCCTCTACAGGCCGGGGGACGAGACAGAGGGCGCATATTACATAGTAGAGGGAAGGATAACCGAGGAAAGGAACGGCTTTGTGACCACGATGGGACAGGGAGACTTCTTCGGGGAAGTCGGTTGCGTCATCAAAAAGCCCAGGAACTCTACGGTCATGGCGACAGAGGATTCGAAAATCATAAAGATAAACGCGGACGAATTCGTTTCCATGGCGAGAAGGAACCAAAAGGCCATGAGAAAGTTGATATCCAAAATCAGTTCAAACTTCTCTTTTATGGACGAAGAGACGGATTAACTCTATAATGGAAAGCGAAATTGAAACTATGGCAAAGGGACAGGACTATCGATTGGTTCTGTCTTTTTTCTTTTTATCGGAGTTTTTCAAATGGCAAAACAGACAAAGTACATCTTCATCACAGGTGGAGTTGTTTCAGGACTCGGAAAAGGAATCGCGGCGGCATCAATCGGACTCATCCTCAAAAGCCGCGGACTGAAGGTCGTCAACCAGAAATTCGACCCGTATCTGAACATCGACCCGGGCACGATGAACCCAATCCAGCACGGAGAGGTTTTCGTCACGGACGACGGAGCCGAGACAGACTTGGACTTGGGGCACTACGAGAGGTTCACCGACACTTCTCTTTCGCAAAGCTCCAACACGACGGCGGGCAGGGTCTACATGACGGTTCTGCAGAACGAGCGCGAGGGAAAGTACAACGGCGGAACGGTGCAGGTAATCCCGAACATCACGGAAGAGATTCTCCGAAGGATGCTGCTTTCGACAAAAGAGACGAACGCGGACGTAATCATCACGGAAATCGGAGGCTCAATCGGAGACATCGAGTCGCTTCCGTTCATCGAGGCAATCAGGCAGATAAAGTACGAAGTCGGAGAGGAGAACTGCTGCTACATTCATTTGACATTGGTTCCCTACCTCAACAAGGCGAAGGACATCAAGACGAAGCCGACCCAGCACTCGGTGAAGGATTTGCAGAAGCTCGGAATACAGCCGAACATCCTCATGCTCAGGTGCGACGTGCCGATTTCGCAGGCGACGAGGGAAAAGCTCGCCCTCTTCTGCAACGTAGACACGGACTGCGTAATCCAGAACACAACCGCGCGTTCGATTTACGCCGTTCCTTTGCAGCTTGAGGAAGAGCACATCGGAGACGCGGTCTGCAAGGTCCTCGGCCTCCAAACACCGCCGACAGAACTCTCGGAATGGACGAAGGTCGTCGATGTCTTCCACAATCCAAAGGACAAGGTAAAAATCGCGCTCGTCGGAAAATATGTCGCCCTCCACGATGCCTACCTTTCGGTCGTGGAATCCCTCATCCACGGCGGAATCGCGAACGAGCTCGCCGTTGAAATCGACTGGGTGGACTCGGAGGAGCTTACGGACGACGAAACCGTGCGGAACAGGCTCAAGGACGCGGACGGAATCATCGTCCCTGGCGGATTCGGAACACGCGGAATCGAGGGAATGATTCTCACGGCTAAGTACTGCCGAGAGAACAACGTGCCGTATTTCGGAATCTGTCTTGGAATGCAGATTATCGTAATCGAATACGCGCGCGACGTGCTCGGCTGGAAGGATGCGCACTCGACGGAGATGGACAAGGACACGAAGCACCCTGTCATCGACTTGATGCCAGACCAGAACGGAAAGATTCTCGGAGGAACGCTCAGACTCGGAAAATTCGAATGCGCAGTTAAGGACGGAACGAAGACCCTCGAAGCATACGGAACGAAGACGGTCTGGGAACGCCACCGCCACCGCTACGAGTTCAACAACGCCTTCCGCGTCGACTTGGAGAAGGCAGGGCTTGTGATAGCCGGAGTGAACCCGGAGCGCGACCTGGTTGAGGTCGTTGAGGTGCCGACGAACCCGTGGATGGTCGGCGGCCAGTTCCACCCGGAATTCAAGAGCCGCCCGAACAAGGCAGGTCCTTTGTTCAGGGAATTCGTGAAAGCCTCGTACGCGAACCGCAGTAAAAAATAGCGAAGAAACTCCGCATCGTTGAAGGCATGATGCGGAGTTTTTTTTATGGAGGAAAGCATGGCAGAGCAGGATTTTCAGGACAAAGCAGAAGAAAAAGCCGATGCGAAAGTTGATTCAAAGGACGACGCAAGAATCGATGAAAAATGGAAAAAATCGCACGCCTTGATTCTGCAGCACACAATCGGAGCGGGAGCCATCGGTTTCACGCCAATTCCCTTCTCGGACGCTCCGCTGCTGGTCACGAACGAGATGGCTCTGCTCGCAAGAATCCTCCATCTGTACGACCTGGATTCAGTCGCGAAGACAGTGGAGTCAATCAGCCTTTCTTCCGTGATGGGGCCGCTGCTCTCGTCGGGCGGCAAGGCATTGGCCGCATCGCTCATCAAATTGGTTCCGGGAGTGGGCACGCTTGCGGGCGGAGCCATATCGGGGACGGTCGGAGCAATCGTCACGGCGGCCTTCGGGGAAGCGACATCGGCGGTGGCGTACGCAATCCACAAGGCGAAACTGAAAGGCGACAACGAAAAAGCAAAACGACTGGTGAAAGAGTTCGGACCTACAGTTGTGGCTCTCTCAAAGCTCTTCATCAAGCAGAAAAAAAAGCCGGAAGACTACACTCTTCCAGCTCAAAAATGATTCGGCCTGTCCGTATTTCACAAGCCTGACGAAGCAGGAACTTCCCGTGGGCGAATCCAGATGTCGGCGTCGCATTCCTTGTTTATGCCGTTCACCTTCATCGTCGAAGTGTACTGCCAGAATTCGAAATCGTAAGGCAGCTGCGGAGAATCCTCATAGTCGGCGTACCAGAATTTGTAGTCGCGGAGCCTTCCCATGTCCAAGATGAAAGCCTCCCAAATGTGGTTGGCGTAAATCATCGGCTCGTATCCAGCCTCCCTTATCTTTTCGCAGAAGATGATTGTATTGTTGTTGAAGACACTTGGTTGAACATCGTCCGTGCGGGCGGTGTCCCAACCTACGCTTTCCGGGTCGTAGACAATCGGCAGGGTTATTTCGTAGTCCTTGATTTCATTGAGGACAAGCTCCGCCTCCTCAAGAGCCTCCTCCTCGTTTATGGCCTGAGAATAGACATACACACCAACGTCGAAGCCCGCCTCAATGGCATTCTTCACGTTCTCATGGAAATTCTCGTCGACCTTCAAGATTCCAGACTGATAGCCCCTGTAGCCGACGCGCAGAATCACGAAATCGAAACCGGATTTTTTCACCTCGTTCCAATCGACCTCCCCCTCGTGCCTTGAAACATCAAGCCCGTGCCGGACAATGAAGCCCTCGTCGTCGTACAAAAGCTTGTCCTCTCCAGCCCTTGAGAATTTCTTGCAGTCGTAGTTGTGGTACGAAGCGGCGGGATCGAGCGTGAAGCGGTGTTTGTTTCCATCGACGTCGTGGAACGTCAGCCTCTGAGAGGAGGGCAAAGACGCGCATCCGAAATAAAAAAACGAAAGAACCGAAACTAAAAACAAAAAGGGCAAGAAGCCCAAGCGAAATTTAACCATACATCAATTATACAGCAAAAAACGGAAATTCCTTGAAGATTAAGACGCATCCTCATTCCACATTTTCAGACGAATCGGAATCAGATATAATTTTCTTTCATAAAAAGCCACACAACAAACGATATTGGACTTGCTGAAAAAAGCGTCCTTTTTGGAGAAAAACATGTCACGAGAAAAAATCGTCGTTCTTGACTTCGGTTCGCAGTACGCCCACCTGATTGCGAAAAGATTCCGCGCGCTCGGCTACTATTCGGAAATAGCCCTGCCGTCAGCCCCCCTCGAAACATTCGAAAACGCGAAGGGCGTGATAATGTCGGGAGGCCCAAGTTCCGTGTACGAGGACAACGTGCCTGAATTCAACTCGGAGATTCTCAAACTCGACCTGCCGATTCTGGGACTCTGCTACGGCCACCAGCTCATGGCGAAAAGCTACGGCGGGAACGTCGGGAAGGCGGCCGTCGGAGAATTCGGAATCGCGCACCTGGAAAAGAACGAAGCCGGAAAAAAATCGCCACTCCTCGAAGGAATCAGCGACACCACGCAGGTCTGGATGAGCCACCAGGACGGAGTGCTCTCTCTCGGCGACGGCTTCGAGGTCATCGGAACGACGAAGGACTGCCCGTTCGCGGCCGTGCAGAATCTCCCGAAGAAACGCTTCTCGCTCCAGTGCCACTGCGAAGTGAAGGACACGCCGGAAGGCAACAGGATTTTCGAGAACTTCGCGAAAATCTGCAAAATGGAAAAGAACTGGGACGAAGACACTGTCCTCCAGGTAATCATCGAGAACATCAAGAAGGACGCGAGAGACAAGAACGTCCTCCTCTTCCTCTCCGGCGGCGTCGATTCGACAGTGGCGTTCGCGCTTTTGAACAAGGCACTCGGACAGGAGAGGGTGCTCGGACTCCACATCGACAACGGCTTCATGAGGAAGAACGAGTCGAAGAACGTCGAGAGCGCGTACAAAGCGCACGGCTTCAACAACTTCATCGTGGAAGACGCTTCGGAAAGCTTCCTGAACGCGATTGCCGGACTCACCGACCCGCAGAAGAAGCGCATGGCCGTGGGCGAGAACTTCATCACGGTGCGGGACGCTGTGGTGAAGGCGCAGAAGCTCGACGAGACAAAGTGGATGCTCGCGCAGGGAACTCTCTACCCTGACATCATCGAGTCGGGCGGGACGAAGAACTCAAAGACGATAAAGACCCACCACAACCGCGTGGACGGAATCCAGAAGCTCATCGCGGCGGGAATGATAATCGAGCCGCTCAAGGACTTGTACAAGGACGAAGTTCGCTCAATCGGAAAGAAGCTCGGACTTGAGGACGAACTTGTGATGAGGCACCCGTTCCCAGGCCCTGGACTTTCGATAAACGTGCTCTGCTCTGACGGAAAATTCAGCGAGAAGGACGAAGAGGAATTCAAGAAGGCGCAGGAAGAACTCGACAAGGTTGAAATCAACGCTTTCTGCGAGAAATGCAGCGCGTCGATGAAGAGAAGCGTCCTTCCAGTGCGCTCGGTGGGCGTCCAGGGCGACTTCAGGACGTACAGGTTCCCGGCGGTGCTCACGTTCAAGGAAGAGGGGAACGGCTTCTTCCACATCCCAGGAAAGCGCGAGAAAGTCGAGGCGGCAAGCTCGGCAATCACGAACAAGGCTTCGTTCCTCAACAGGACGGTCATCAAGCTCTACCAGAACCCTGCCGTGAAGGACAGCGATTTGAGGCTGCAGGAAGGCTACTGCACACGCGACAGGCTCGACCAGCTTCGGGAAGTGGACAACATCGTGCTCACTGAACTCCACGAGAGGAATCTCTACAACGAGATTTTCCAGCACCTGACAATCGATTTGCCGTACGCTTCTGAAAAAAACAGGGCGAGTTTCGTGCTCCGCCCGGTCTGCTCGGAAGACGTGATGACGGCGCGCTTCGCGTGGTTCAGCGACGAAGTGTTCAAGTCGATAGTCGAGAAAATCGCCGCGCTCCCGTTCGTGGACGCGCTCTACTTCGACGCGACGAACAAGCCGCCGGCGACATTCGGCTGGGAGTAACAGCAGACATCGACTTCTTGCATACTGTAGTTGCCGAAATGCGCTCCCAGCGGGAACCCTTATTGAAAAACGGCAGTACCGCTATTCGGTGGCTGAATGTTTTTCAATAAGGAACCCCGCTTCCGCTCATTTCGGACATTACACTGTGGAAAGTCGATGTTCGCCCATTCATAGAATAGGGAATCCATATACCAAGAAGGAGGAACAAAATGGAATTCGATTCAAAGAAAGCGGTCATCGTGCCCGAGGGTGTATTCATCATAGGAACATACGACGAGAACGGGGTGCCGAACGCGATGAACGCGGCGTGGGGAATCCAGTCCGACTACGGCGAGATAACGCTCTACCTCGCAAAGCACAAGACGACGGAGAACCTCAAGAAGACGGGAGCGTTCACGGTGGCGTTCGCGACGAAGGGCACTGTGGAAATCTCGGACTACTTCGGTGTGGAAAGCGGCGCGAACGTGAACAAAATCGAGAAGGCAGGCGTGCACGTCCACAAAAGCGCGCACGTCAACGCGCCAATCATCGAGGAGTACCCGGTCACGCTCGAATGCGAGGTGAAGGAATGGGACGAAAAGCGGGAGATGCTCGTGGGAAAAATAGTCTCGCAGCAGGTTGACGACTCCGTACTGACCGACGGAAAAATCGACCTTGGAAAGCTGCAGCCGATAATGTTCGACGCGTCGTTCCACGTCTACCGCGTAATCGGCGAAGTCGTCGGCAACGCGTTCAAGGACGGTCTCAAGATAAAGAACCGCTAAAAGGCAACTAAAAAAGCGAAAAGCCCGGAGGAACGAAGTGTACCCCAAAAATTGGAGACAATATTTGGAGGTACGCTTCAATTTCTTCCGGGCGTTTTTTTCGAGAGCAAATTGCGAAAGCACGGTTAATCCGCGAAGTAGATTGCGGCGGTGGAGGGAGAGTGCCCGAAAAACCGCTCAAACGAAAAAGTTCTGCTCGGTCTGCTTTATCCACTCGCCGTCGATTAAAAGCTCGTGCGGAAGGAAACGCCCCTTGTAGCTCATCTTTCTGCACTCGGAGAGATAGTAGCCGAGATAGTAATAGGGAATCCCCCGCTCCTTGCAGAATTCAATCTCCTTTAGAATGGTGAAAGTCCCTATCGACCTCTTCATGATTTCGTCCGACGTGTCGTAGTAGAAGTAGTTCGAGGAAAGGGAAACAGCCCCCAAATCCACGACGCCAACGCCCACGAGTTTTCCGTTCAGCCGGTAGTCCATGTTGATGGTGCCCATGTAGAGCGGCTCCGAAAGAATGTCATAATTATCGTCGAAAAGGCCGTTCATCGAGCAGAGGACGTCTTTGGTCTCAGAATAGCCGTCTTTCGAGTAGGGCTCGTGACGTTTGTTGTACATCGTCATCAGCTCTATCTTCTCGTCCGAAATCATCTTCGAACGCGTGCTTGTGATTGAAAGCTCGATGTCAGAATTCTTCCTTAAAAGCCGCCTCTGGTTCTTGTTGAATTCAAAATCCTCCACGCGAATCCGGATGGGAACGCACTTCCTGCAGTCCGGGCAGGTCGCCCTGTAAACAAAGCCCCCGCTCCGCCTGAACCCGGACGAGAGCAGAAAATCGAAGCAGGAAAGAACCGGATTCGGCACGTTTCCGACTATCGATGAACACTCCTCTTCGCTAACGGGCATATTGTAAATCTCCTCGTGGTTCTTCCGCCCCTCGAAATATCCGCAGTCCCCCTCGAAAAGGTCGCTGAAATCAAAATCCTCATTCATATACGCAACGACGCTCCTTGTGAAAAAATAGGCTTTCAATAG
>CAMHLH010000013.1 GCA_946185925.1 uncultured Treponema sp. | reverse complement strand
CAACGTGGAAACAGTGTCGTTGAGGTTCGTGTTTGCGTAGCCAGAATCTATGTAGAAATACTTTCCCACATTGGACTTCGTTATGACAGAATTTCCGCTCAACATCAAGGAAACCGAGTTTCCCTGCGCCGTGTAGTAATAATCCTTCGCATAGAAGTATCCGACAACCCCCACAGAAGAAACGTTGTCCTTGTTTTTGTAGTCTGCGGCGATGTCGTATATGACAATGTTCACATACTCGCCCGTGTCCGAAAGCGAGGAGATATCTTTCAGAGTGGAACTGTCGTAGTCCAAGATTTTATTCGACTCGTCTCCGAACACATTCGTTATGACCTTGTACATTTTGTCGAAAGCGTCGGCATATTTTTGGGCGACTGTCGAATCGACCTTGTTTCCAGAAGCAGATGAAGAGTAATAATCATCCACGACCCAAACATTGCAATATGTTCCTACAGCCCTCAAAGTCGCGCTTTTCTGTTCGTAAGTGCTCATTGAAGTGTCAGTGTCCACATAGATGTTTTTTGTAGTGCCCACGCTCCTTGTTATCTGCGTGACAGAAAGGCTAGGCTCGCTAATGGCAGAACGCGACGAGACCGCATTGAATTCCGGCAGTTTTTCGCCTACAAAGTGCTTTCTTCCCAAAACGGACTCGTCAAAGTCTATTTCAGAAACAACGCTCCTCGAACTTTCCGACTCGACGACTTCATCCGAAAGAGAAGAGGACAGGGCCCCAGAACTTTTCACATACCTCACATAGTTTCCTGGAAATTTATTCTCGCTTGGATTCACCTGAACCAAATACAGAGTTTTTCCACCTATGTCCCCATTTATATTCACAGAAAGCGTAGAAGAATCCACTTTGAACACTTTGCTTGATGATGAAGAATAATTCCAGGTATCTTCTTGAGTCGCACTTGCCGACGAAGTGAAATCCCATGTTTTTTCCTCAGTAGCAGTGGTTGTTGCAATATCGTCACTACCCGAACTCTCGTCGAACAGCCAACTGCATCCCGAAAAGGACACGGCCGCGAAAGACGCCGCCGCGAGGGCGATTCCAATCTTGTTGATTTTCTTCATAAATTTTCTCCCGATGTTTATCAAAACAGTGTTGAATCAAAAAAATGCGGAAAACAGGCGTTCCGCATTCTCAAAAAAAATATTTGTTGAATTATAAATGAGAAATCAAAAAAATATCTCACATTCAATTATAATTTTCATAATAGTTTTTTCATAAAATGCAGGACGGGGAACATGAACATTTGCCTTTTCAAAGAAGAAGAGATTGGGAAGACGCTTCCGGCGAACGACGAACGCGCGAAGCACATTGCGAAGGTGCTCCACAAAAAAGAGGGAGACAGCTTCGACGCGGGAATCATCGGCGGAAAAGCGGGAACGGCGACGATAAAGAAAATCGACGAGGGCGGAATCGAATTTGAATTCAAGGAATTTGAGGACGAGGAAAAAGCGAATGGAAAGCCGCTCCACCCGCTCACGCTCATAATCGGCTTTCCCCGGCCGATTCAGCTTAGAAGGCTCTTCCGGGACGTGGCGGGTTTGGGGGTGAAAAGAATCATACTCGCGGGAACGGAACTGACGGAAAAATCCTACATGGAGTCGAACGACATAAAGGACGGAGCGGCGGAGCGGATGCTTTTGGACGGAACGGTGCAGGCCGCGAGCACGCACGTTCCGCTCCTTGAGACGGCGAAGACCATACAGGAAGCCATAAAAATGATTTTTGAGACGGAGGGCTGCCCAAAGAAATGCGCGCTCGACAACCGCCGAGCGAAAATGTCGCTCCACAAGTGGCTATCATCGCAAACAGAGAACGAAGGCGAACTTGAAAAACAGGGGGTCGTGGCGGCAATCGGAAGCGAGAGAGGCTGGACGGACAAGGAGCGGGACCTGCTCGAATCAAGCGGCTTCACGCTCTGCTCGATGGGGAACCGCGTCCTCCGCACGGAAACGGCGACCACGGTGGCAAGCTCAATCATCTTGGACGGCATGGGAGTCCTGGATTGACCGATTTGCCACAGTGAAAAACTCGAAACTTTCGGATAAGATAGAAAAACGTTGCAATTTTCAGAGGGAAAAATGGAAAACGAAGACATAAAATCGAAACTCCTGCAAATCGAGGAGACGCAGATAGAATTCACGGTGACGCAGACGGGGAAGGAAAGCGTGCGCGTGAACGGACTTTACAAGCCGGACACGCACGAAATCCTTTTGCACAACAAGAATTTCTCGGACGACAACCAGCTCATGTACACGGCAATCCACGAGTACGCGCACCACTTGGAGACGGAAAAATACATGGCGGAGAACGCGGGGAAGCTTCCGCCGAGCGGAGCGAGAAGCCACAACGCGGCGTTCTGGGCGAAATTCCACACGATGCTCGAGAAGGCGGAGGAACTCGGACTCTACAAGATTTCAATCGAGGAATCTCCTGAGCTCAAGGAACTGACGAAGAAAATCAAGGAAGACTACATCGAGGCGAACGGAAAGATGATGATAGAGTTCGGAAACCTTCTCATCAAGGCGCACAAACTCTGCAAGGATTCCAACATACGATACGAGGACTATCTTGAGCGCGTCCTCTGCCTGCCGAAGAACACGGCGAAGGATTTGACGAAGGTCGCCACGGCGAAGGTGAACCCGGCTCTCGGATTCGACAACATGAAGAAGGTCGCCACGCTCAAGAAGCCGGAGGACAAGGCGTCCGCCGAGCAGCAGCTGCTCTCCGGGAAGACTCCGGACACGGTCTCCGAGCTGATGAAGAAGAGTTCGGAAGAATCCCAGAAGGACAGGCTCGAAAAAGAGAAGAACAGGCTGGAAAAGACAATCGCGTCGCTGCAGCAGCGTCTTCAATTCGTGGAAGAGACGCTTGAGACGATGTGATAATTGAAAGTTGATAATTGAAAGTTGATAATTGAAAGTTGAAAATTGAAGCGGAAAGGGAGATATCAGATATGAAGAGAACGACTAGTTTTTTGGTGGGCGTGGCGGCTTTTTCGCTGTGCGTTGCGTCGGCATTCGCCCAAAGCGGCGTTGCAATGCCGACAATGCCTTCGATGCCGTCCATGCCGACTGTGGGAAGCGGCTTCTACTCGCCGTCCACAAGCGGATTCTACAACGGAAACAGGGGGCAGGCTCAGAAGAACGCCACCTCGAAACCGGCAGGCGAATCCTCCGCGAGTACAGGAGCGAAGACCGCAGCCCTCGACGACGCGGCGAAGAAAGCCCTGGCGGAAGAGCTTGAGTCGGCACTTTCCGCGACAAACGGAAACAAAAAGGATTCGGCCTCGTCGCCGCTCTCTGGAATCCTCACGGCGAAGGACATAGCCGCCTTGAGCGACCTCGGGCTTGTGGACGACATCGGCTCAGCATTGAAAAAGCATTCGGCAGTCTACAGCGATGAGGGCAAGGACGGTCTTGATGGGCTGCTCTCCGACTGGGCGAAGCTCAAGGAAGAGACACCGAAGGACCAAAAGAAGGTCTCGCTCTCTTCCACTCCTGCAAAATCCGAAGCGAAAATCCTCAGGTTCACGGCGGACAACGCGGATTTCCTGAGCACAATCAAGGAATCCTTCTTCTCCACGGAATCGCTCGACGGAACCTTCCTTTTGACGGGCGACTGCAAATACTCTTCGGGTGGAATCGCGCGGAACGAGACGTTCTACATCCTCTTCGAGCCGGACGGAGCGGACGGCGGCGTGACGAGATACAAAGTGCGCGCCACGGCGAGCCAGGACACGGAAAACCCGGACTCGGTGCTCAAAAAGCTTGAGGCGGCCACGCAGAACGGAGAAGTCGGCGCGTACAGGACGGGAAACCTCGTGACTCTCAGGATAAGCGGAGAATCGCTCAAACTCGACATGCTCCTGGCGATGTAGGAAAAATCAAGGTGGAAAAATGGACTATTTGAGAGAAGGACTTGAGAAAATCGGATTCGGAAGCGGAGAATTTTTTGGAATAAAGACGATTCCAATCGAACAAATCGAAGAGAAAATCGAAAAATACATAAAGAATCTGCAGGAGTTCAACGCGAAATTCGACCTTGTGAACACGGACGACCACGACGAAATCGTCATAAAGCACATTTTGGACTCGCTTTCGGCAACGCCCGCCATCTGCAAGGAAATCTCAACGAGATTCCCGACAATTCCTGGCGGTTTCACAATCGCCGACATCGGCTCGGGAGCCGGGCTTCCGGGGATTCCGCTCGCGACCGTCTTGCCGCAGTTCAACTTCACGCTCGTGGAGCGCATGACGAAAAGGTGCGCGTTCCTTGAAAACTGCAAAGGACTTCTGTCGCTGGAGAATGTGGCGGTGGAAGAGAACCAGGCGGAAAGAATCGAGCAGAAGCGGTTCGACCTCTGCGTGTTCAGGGCGTTCAGGCCGTTGGAGAAAAAGATGACGAAAGTGCTCCTGCGGATTTTGAAGGACGGAGGCTTCCTCGCGGCATACAAGGCGAAAAGCGAAAAAATAACCGAAGAGATGCAGTCGCTCCCTTCGGTTCCAAAATACAAAGTGCTGCCGCTCACGGTCCCCTTCCTCACCGAGAATTCCAGCGAAGAAGAGCGGGAGCGGAATCTTGTCGTAATCGAAAAAAACTAATCGCCGACCTTCTTCAAGAGCTTTATGAGCATATCCTTGTCGAAAAGCTCTATCGGGCGACCCTCGGCGAAGCGGTGCGCCTCTTCGCTGTAGGTGCCGGCCGAGACCAAAAATCCCTTGTCGGCCTTGTGCTCGGAGACCTTGCCGTGGAAGTCGCGCACTGGCAGCTCTCCAATCGAGCCAGTCGAACGGTAGAATTTGAACATGTGGGTCTCCTCCGACCTGATGAAGTCCACGTTCACAAGCACGTCCACAGTGTCCTGCGAAACCGAAAAATCGAGCAGCTTCGCGGTTCCCTTCTTGTAGTAGGCAAGGACAATCCTTCTGCAAAGGGCTACATAGTCGCTGGAAGGAGCCATCAGGTAAGTCTGCAGGTTTTTGTTCTTGTTCAGTTCCTGATAGCGGGCCGCGAGCTGAGCCACATCCTTGTAGTTCGGGGTCGTCGCCTGAATCTCCTTGAGGGCGTCCAGACCCTTCGTTATGGAATTCGTCATGAAGCAGGCGTTCGCGTACCTGTAGCGGATTTCAACCATGATGTCCTGGGGAACGTTCTGGTGCTTCATGCCGATTTCAAAATCCTGGATGGCCAAATCGGCCTGGTTGGACTTGAGATGGAAGAGTCCGCACGAAAGGCATGAGCGCGCGCCGAATTCCGGATCCGGGCGGAGATGCATGAAGACCTTCATCGCCTTGTCGGAATAGCCGCCCTCGTTCATCGCGTCGGCCATGCAGTAGAGGACTTCCTTGTTGTCGGGGGTCTCGTCAAGCGCCCTCTTCAAATACGGAAGAGACTCCTTGAAGTGCTTCGCCTTGTACATCGAAAGTCCGATGTAGGAATTAAGGCGAGGCGCATCCGACCTGATTATGAGCGCCCTCTTGAAACACGGAATCGCCTTCTCGAAGTCGTTGTTCTTGAAGCTCGCGACACCGAGATAGTAGTTCACATCGAAATCCTGCTTGTTTATTTTGAAAGCGGCTCCCAAACCACGGAACGCCTCGCCGATTTTGTTCAATTTTACGGCGCAGATTCCCTGCCTCAAAGCAGCCTTGAACGGGTCGATTTCATGGTGAATCGTCGCCACGCTCATCATCGTCTCGTACAGGGGATAAGCCTTGTCCCACGCGCGCTCGTTGTAGTAAAGCTCACCGAGCGCCATAAGCCCGTCTGGATTGTGCGGATCCTGAGAAAGTTTTCTGTTCGCGTCCCGAATTATCTGAGAACGCCCCTTCTGCTTTCTTTTTCCGCCACTCTTCCTAGTGACCAAAGCCAAAACTATCGCAGCAAAAGCGACAACAAAAACAATTCCTATCAGTAATTCCATAACAGTTAATTATCGGCATAAAATGCGTAAAAATCAATTTAGCCAAATCGAACAAAGTGATATGCTTTCAGGATAATTAAAATCTGAGGTATTTATGAAAAAGTTTTTTTTATCAACACTGGGTGCAGTGTCAGTTCTTTCACTTTGGCTGTTTTCATGCACCCAGAAAGACTCTGAAATAACCTCAATCGAGGATTTGAGCGGAAAAAAAATAGGCGTCCAGTCGGGAACGACGAGCGAATCGTACATACAGAAGAACATACAGGACTCGTTCATCATCGAATACAGCACAGGCTACGATGCAGCCGCGGCACTCACCGCAAAAAAGATAGACGCAATCATCATAGACGAACTTCCGGCAAAATCCATAGTCGCGAGAAACGACAATCTCAAAATCATCAAAGGCAATTTCGCCGAGGAAGAATACGCCATAGCGGTCAGGAAGGGGGACAAGGAGCTTCTAGACTCAATCAACAAGACGATAGCGAGCATAAAGAAGGATGGAAGGTACAAGCTGCTCGTCAATTCATTCATATCAGTGGAGGGAAAAATCCAGATTCCGAATTTCAAGGAGCCGGACACAGAGGAGAAGCTGATTATGGGAACGAACGCGGCATTTCCTCCGTTCGAGTACATGCCATTCGAAAGCGACAGAATCATCGGCTTCGACATCAGCCTGGGGCAAATCATAGCCGGCGAGTACGGAAAGAAACTCGAAATCGTCGACAAGTCGTTCGATTTGCTCATACCAGCCCTCCAGACAGGGGCGATAGACTTCATAGCGGCAGGAATGTCCGCAACGGCAGACAGGAAGCAGGCCGTGGACTTTTCGGTTCCGTACTACAAATCAAAGCAGGTCATCATAGTCAGGAAATAACAAGCATGCCCGAAAGCACAAGTTTCCGAGCATGCTTAGTCAATTGGAAAAATGTAAAAACCGATGAAAAAAATCTCAGGAAAATTTGATAGAATCACGAAATGCAGTATTCAAACATTTTTGTGATTCTATTTTTCATCGGAATGTTCCTGAATTTCTTTCTGGACATGATTCTTGAGGGAATCGACTACTCGTTCAGGAAGAAGCGCGGAACTGAAATCCCGCCCGAAATCGACGGACTCATCGACAAGGCAACGCTCGAACGAACCTGCGACTACGAGAACGCGAAGTACAAATTCTGGATTCCAAAGGTCAGCCTCTCCTTCATCTTGAGTTTGTACCTGATGATTTCCGGCTTCTATCCGGCCGTCTTCGAGACAATCTGCTCATGGACGGGAAATTCGATACTGGTGAACCTCCTCTTCATTTTTTTCACGAGCATTCCCGGCACAATCCTCTCGATTCCGTTCAGCCTCTACTCCACATTCGGAATCGAAAAGCAGTTCGGCTTCTGCAAGCAGACTTTCGGAACGTGGATTGCGGACGGCATAAAGTCCTTCCTCGTGGCGGCCGTCATAGCGGTCCCACTGCTCGCCGTGGCAAGCCTCCTCTTCAAGCATTTCCCGGATTTCTGGTGGCTCCTGCTCGGAGGCGTCTACGTTGCGTTCAGCCTGCTTCTTTCCATAATCTACCCTCTCTTCATCGCGCCGATTTTCAACAAGTTCACGCCGCTTGAGGAGGGAGAGCTCAAGGAAAGGCTCGAAGCGCTGCTCAAGAAATGCGGCTTCAAGTCGTCAGGGCTTTTCGTCATGGACGCCTCAAGGCGCTCCGGCCACTCCAACGCCTATTTCACGGGCTTCGGAAAATCGAAGCGCGTCGTCCTCTACGACACATTGATAGAACAGCTTTCCACCGACGAAATCGAAGCCGTGCTCGCACACGAACTTGGACACTACAAGCACCATCACATTGTCAAGAAACTTCTGACCATGATTCCGCTGATTTTCGCATTCCTGTTCGCCATCAGTTTCATCATAAAGCTTCCGTCGCTCTACGAAGGATTCGGCTTCCAGATTCTGACGAACGAGGACGGCGGCATAAGCCACAAGATGATGAGGGTGGGACTGATTTTCTCCGGGACGGTCTTCGGCGGATTCTCGCCCGTCGCGAGCCTCGTCTCCAATTTCCTGAGCCGCAAGGACGAGTTCCAGGCCGACGCGTTCAGCGCGAAGACCTGCGGCGCGAAGAACCTCATCTCCGCCCTCATAAAGCTCAACAAGGAAAACCTGAGCGAAATCCAGGTCCCGAAAGTGTACTCGGTGTTCAACTACAGCCACCCGCCCCTGCTCGAAAGAATCGAATCCTGCAAGAAAGCGGAGAACTCGTAGCGAAAAAGCGCATTCCCCCAACCGGAAAAAAGTGGAGAATGCGCTTTTTAAATGAACGGAAGAAAAGAAATGCCATGGAGACAAAAAAAAGGCTCACTTCAAAAGTGAACCTTTTTCCCAATTTAATTTGTTGATTGAGACTGACACGATTCGAACGTGCGACCCCCACCTCCGCAGGGTGGTGCTCTAATCCAGCTGAGCTACAATCTCATAAGAGTAAAGCCCTTCAAGAGTTTTCTCTGTTAACGGAAGCGACAGGAGTTGAACCTGCCCAGCCCGTAAGGAACTGACGGATTAGCAATCCGTTGTATTACCGCTCTACCACGCTTCCATACTGCTTTTTTCAAAAAAACAGAAAAAATCGGAGCGAGAGGGATTTGAACCCCCGGTACCTTGCGGTACGTCGGTTTTCAAGACCGGTGCATTCAGCCGCTCTGCCATCGCTCCAATCAATGTTTTTACAAAATACACGATTTGATTTTTTTGGTCAAGTGGACAGGAAAAAATCAAATCGTTTTTTGCGGCCGTCAAGATTTCATTATCGCGTCGATGGACTGGATGCAGGCGGTGCGGAGTCCGCATTCCTCAAGTTTTGTCACGCCGCGGATTGTGCTGCCGGACGGAGAGCAAACGTTGTCCTTGAGCACTCCGGGATGCTCCCCGGTTTCAAGCTGGAGTTTCGCGGAACCGAGGACGGTCTGGCTCACGAGCTTGTACGCGGTCGCGCGCGGGATTCCGTACTTCACGGCAGCGTCGGCATAGGCTTCGAGGAACAAGTCCACGAAGGCAGGGCCGCAGCCGGTCACGGCACCTCCGATTCCCATGAGGGCGTCTGGAAGCTCCTCGACCACACCGAGTTTCGAGAAGAGATTCATGATTTCACCGCGCTCTTCTTCTTTGAGGGAATTTGACTTTTCAAAAAGGAACACGCCCTCCCCCACCATCGCAGGAGTGTTCGGCATGACGAACTGGATTCTGGTATCGTCCCCGAGAATTTCACGGTACTTCCTGAAATTCCAGCCGAGAGCGATTGAAACGAGCGTCTTCCCGGAGAGGCTCTCGTCAATCTCCGAAAGCACAGCCTCGATTTGATACGGCTTGCACGCCATGAAAACCGTGTCGGCCGAAGCGACGGCATCTTTCAGCGAAGCGCACGGCACGAAGCCCAGTTCCTTTGAATTCGCCCGAAGCTTCTCCTGGTTCGGCGCATAGGCGAAAATCTTCTTCGCGTCAAAACCAGACTTCACAAAACCGGAAACAAGAGCCTTCGCCATGTTCCCCATTCCGATGAATGCTATTCTTTCCATAATATTCTCCCCCAAAAAATCATTCCGCCAAGAAGAGCGTGCCGTTCGCGTTTCCAGACGCAAGCTCGTCAAGAATGTTCTCCCGGCCGCCGTTCGCGAGCAGCATCGGGATTCCGTAGACGGTCGTCTTCTCGGCCGCCTGGATTTTCGTCTCGATGCCTCCGGTGCCGAAGGAGTTCGTTCCTCCGATTTTGATGTTTTTTCTGAGAGCGTCGATATTGTCCACAGTGTCTATCAATTTTGCGGCAGGATTTGTCTTTGGGTTGTCCGTGTAGATTCCGTCGATGTCGCTGAAGAGGATGAGCAAGTCCGCGCTCCAGAGAATCGCTGTGAGGGCAGAGAGGTTGTCGTTGTCGCCGATTGCGAATTCGTCGGTGGAAACGGAGTCGTTCTCGTTGATGATTGGAACGACACCCTCGTCGGCGAGCGTGAAAATCGTGTTCCTGATGTTGAGCGAGCGGTGGTTGTCCTCAAAGTCGTCCTTCGTAAAAAGGAGCTGGCCGACATGAAGGCCGCACTCGCCGAAAGCCGCCCTCCACTGCGCCATCAGCTCGACCTGGCCGATTGAGGCGAGCGCCTGCCTAAAATGCACGTCCTTCTTACGCGCCCATTCCTTCAAAGTCGAGACTCCCGACACCTGCGCGCCGGAGGAAACGACCACGACGTTCTTTCCAGCGTCGATGAGGTTCTTGCACTGGCGGGCGAAATTCCGCATGAATTCCGTGTTCTGGGTTCCGTCGCTTTTCGCAAGCGTGTTGGAGCCGATTTTTATGACGATTTTCCTTGACTTGGCAATCGTCTCTTTTATCGTCGAATTTTCAGACATTTTGTTTTCCCCGAATTTTTATATCGTTGAACTTATCGGCTTCACAACCGATTTCTTCAACTTTCGATTCTACCAAATTATTCAGTTTAAGATTCTGATTCTGCATCCAAGTTTTGAGGTGAATGCGAACGCGTCCCCTCCGCTCGGCTGCAGCGTGTTCAAATACCAGTCGGAATACAAGTCGCCCTTCAAGGTCTCGCCGAAGAGCATCTCAGTCGAAAGCGTCACCGAGAAAATTCTGCTGATTTCATAGGAGAAGTCGGAGGAGATTTTGTAATAGGCGAAAGAGCCGCTTTGAATCAGGTGGTAGACGGAATCGGAGGACGCGCCGTGATGGGTGTCTTCCGCTGAAAAATACGTGTACGGAGAGACGAGGAATTGGAAGCCGAACGAGAATTTTCCGGCAAGGTACGATGCCCGGAGGCCGAACCACGAATAGAAGGTGTGCCTGTTGTAGTCGATTCCACCGAGAACTTGGTGGACATATTTCTGTTTTTCATCGTTCCAGTAATATTCTGTCGGATAGTGCTTTGCCTCGTCGTCGTACCAGTTGTGCATTTTTCCATCGGATGAATAGTCGCTCTGTCCGTACCAGCCCTCAGCGTCCTTTCCGCGGGAGAACGAATCGTATTCGTATTGAACGGAGACCACAGGAGAAAGTGTGAACACGGCAGTCTTCAAAGCGTCGAACGAAAGGGAAAGTGAAAGGTCGATGTTTCCCTCGGCGTCAATGTCGCCCACAGAATATGTGGTCTTCATGGAATAGTCGTTCGTGTTGAGCCAGTCGGAGTCCCGCATCTCGCCGGAGCAGGACTGGACCGCCGACGAAAACGAAAAATCCGCGTGGAAGCGTCTGAACGAAGATGAAATGTCCGCTCCATAAAGCCAGACGTTCCGCTCCCATTCAAGCAGGCTGATTTTCTTGGACGTGTCGCGGCTGTGGTAGAGAATCTCGTTCAGAACGCCTTGTGAATAGCCGAAAGTGGGAGTGACAGACAAAGCCCAACCTTCAGAGAAAGAAGGAAAAACCGCGATGGAAAAGAGAAAAACAAAAAATGCAAGCGCGGTTTTTATCATCCGCCAATCCTTATCTCGTAGCTCAAACTTATGTCGAAGAAGAACTCACCCGCTCCGCCATCGCACGTTTCGTCCTTCGTGTAGTAGCTTCCAGAAATGCTCTTGCTGTAGCTGTCGCCGCGGAGGACTCCGACGTAGAGCCAGCGCGCGCTCAAATTCAGGTAGCTGTGTCCGCCCAGAAAAATGGACTGGCTGGCGTGCCAGCGGAAAGCCGAGAAGAAGCCGGGTGTCTTGTCTCCGTACATCATCTTCTTGCTCCAGTGCGTGTCTATCGACTCCGCGTACACGAACGGGGAAACCTGGAAGCCTAGGGAAAAGGCGATTGCCTTTGAAAATTCAATCTTGCCCTCGCCCCCCAGCCACGAAAGGAAAGTGCGCCTCTCATAGGAAATCACCTTGCCGTCGAAAGTGTATTCGGTCCTGTCCTCGTCTGTGTACGGAAGATAATAGCCATTTCTTGAGTTTCCGTACCATGCGTATCCGTTCTCTCCCCTGAATTTTATCTTGTCGTACTCGAATCCGACGAATGGGCTTATGGAGAATGAAAGACGACTGTTCTCAACGGCACGGAATTCAACTCCGCATTTCATGGAAAAAGAGAAGTCGCTTTCGAGGTAGTTGTCGTGGTGCGACCAATTCGTCTTGTACTGGTAGTCGCCGGCGTTTTTGACATCCGCGTTCAGCCAGTCGGAGTCGCACATGCTGCCGACTTTCATGGGGAAGCCGAAGATGAATTCTCCGTTTAAGAAAAAGTGGTTCCATTTCGCGCCGATTCTTCCGCCGGCGTAGTATTCGCTGCCGAAGTTCCAGTTGAGTTCGCTCAACTTGTCGGATTCATAGTCGCACTCTTTCAGGAAAACGTACTCGTCGATTTGTCCGCTCCTGATTCCGCCCACGGGCGCGATGGAAAAAGTGAACGGAAAAGCCGAAAGAGAAAGCAAAGCGAAAACGAGCGCGGCAAGGAATTTCTTCATGAGTCAGTCCTGATTTTCTTCCTGAGGGTCCACGCCGAAAATCGACTTGAACTGCTTCCTTGTCGCTTCCATGTCCTTCTGGTAGGGCGCGGTGAAAGTCATCTTCTCACCGCTTTTTGGATGAGTGACAGTGAGTTTGTACGCGTGGAGTGCGAGACGGGAAAGAAGCGGACGCTCCTGCGACTCGTCTCCGTTCCACCGCTTCTTTATCTCGCTCAGGAAGACCGGGTGCTGGTTTCCAGAATAGAGCGGGTCGCAGACGATGGCGAGCCCAAGAGAGTTCAGATGGACACGGATTTGGTGAGTGCGTCCCGTGTGCGGTTTCGCCTCAATCCATGTGTAGGGGCCGACCTTGCCTAGATTCCTGAAATCCGTGACGGCAGTTTTTCCTTCTTTTGAGAGAACCGTCCTGTGCTTGGAGTCGCCGTCGGCGAGAAGGCGGATGTCGACGTGCTGTGTCTGCCATGTTGGATATCCGTGCACGAGGCAGTGATAAGTTTTTTCGACCTGTCTGTTCTCGAACTGCATGGAAAGTGAGCGGTGCGCCTCGGCGTTTTTTGCGTAAATCACTATTCCCGAAGTGTCCTTGTCGATTCTGTGCACGGCGAAAAGCGTGCCGAACTCCTTCTCGGCTTCCTTGTCCAACCTGGGAGCGTTCTCGTCGTATCTGTCGGCCGCAATCAAAAGTCCCGAGCGCTTGTTCAGGACAACAATGTCGTCATCGCTGTAGATGACCGTGTAATCAGGATTTGTTCTCATGGTGAAAAGTATATCATTTTTCCGCCCAGATTTTCTTCGACTTTTGAGATGTCGGATTATTTTATCGAATGTGTTAGAATCAATAGAATCGGCAAATTCAACGCGCGATGCATTGAATTTAAATGACAAATTGACGAAAAATGTCAGAATCAATTAGTATGAAGAATACTTGAGAATAATTATTTTTAGGAGATAAAAATGGCTGTAATCAAACCAATGGTTCGCTCGAACATCTGCATCAACGCACACCCGATCGGATGCGCGAAGGACACTTTGAGGCAGATTGAATACGTGAAGGAGCAGAAATCGAAGAGGAACGTCACGAAAAGCGTGAAGAACGTCCTCGTGCTCGGATGCTCCACAGGATACGGCTTGGCGTCGAGAATCGCCGCCGCTTTCGAGTACGGTGCCGACACAATCGGCGTGTCGTTCGAGAAGGAAGGAACCGAGAAGAAAGCCGGAACTCCTGGCTGGTACAACAACAAGCAGTTCGACAAATCAGCCAAGGAAGCGGGACTCAAGTCTTTCACACTCAACATGGACGCGTTCTCTGACGAGTGCCGCGCGGAAGTCGTCAAAATCGCAAAGGAGAACGGCATGAAATTCGACCTCGTGGTCTACTCGCTCGCCTCTCCAGTGCGCACCGACCCTGACACGAAAGTCATGTACCGCTCTGTAATCAAGGCAATCGGCAAGGAATTCACGGGCCAGGCCTTGGACATGATGACTGGAACTCTCTCTGAGATGGCGGCGCCTGTCGCGGAAGGAAGCGACATTCTGAACACGATAAAGGTCATGGGCGGCGAAGACTGGGAAAGATGGATCGACAAGCTTTCCGAGGAAGGAATCTTGAACGAAGGCTGCCGCACTGTCGCCTATTCATACATCGGACCGAAATACTCGCACGCAATCTACAGGGACGGAACAATCGGAACCGCAAAGAAGGATTTGGAGGCGCACGCCCGCTCAATCAACAAGAAGCTCGCGGAGAAAGTGAACGGAGCCGGCTACGTCTCTGTGAACAAGGGACTCGTGACCCGCTCATCTTCCGTCATTCCTGTAATCGCGCTCTACCTCGGCTGCCTCTTCAAGGTGCAGAAGCAGCAGGGAACGCACGAAGGCTGCATCGAGCAGATGGAGCGTCTCTTCCGCGAGCGTCTCTTCACTGCCGACGGCGTTGTTCCGACCGACGACGAGGGAAGAATCAGAATCGACGACTGGGAGCTCGACCCGAAAGTCCAGACGGAAATCGACAAGCTCATGTCCGAGATTACGCCTTCCAACGTCACAAGCCTCATCGACTTGGACGGCATCAAGAAGGACTTCTTGAACATCAACGGTTTCGACGTTGACGGAGTGGACTACGAGAAAGACGTCGCAAGAATGGACGTAATCGAGTAGACCAAAGCAAAAAACAATAAAGAAGGGAACCTCAATAGGGGTTCCCTTCTTCTTTTTTAACACGGTTTCTACCTGACCTGGCCGTCGCCGTCTATCAGGAATTTCGTGGTCGTGAGGGCCTTTATGCCCATCGGCCCCCTGGCGTGCAGCTTCTGCGTGGAGATTCCGACCTCAGCTCCGAATCCGAACTCGCCGCCGTCGGTGAACCTCGTGGAGGCGTTCACATAGACGCAGGCGCTGTCGATTCTCTGCTGGAAGATTCGCGCGTTCGCCCTGTCGTTCGTGCAGATGCATTCCGAATGCTTTGTGGAATGCGAGTTGATGTACTCCACCGCCTCGCAGATTCCAGAGACGACCTTGACGGCGCAGACCAAATCCAGGAATTCAAAGCCGAAATCAGTTTCGGAAGCCTTTACGACTTTTGGGGACTTCGACGAAGAGAGGACGGAATAGCTTTTCTCGTCGCACCTAAGTTCCACCCTGCCCGCCAATGTTTTTTCGAGTTTTGGAAGGAAATCCGCCGCGACTTTCTCGTGGACCAGGATGCATTCGATTGCGTTGCAGGCTCCCGGCCGCTGGATTTTCGCGTTCTCCGCGATTTTTGCAGCCTTGTCCAAATCCGCGCTTTCGTCAACGAAGAGATGGCACACGCCCGCGCCAGTCTCGATGACCGGAACTTTCGCGTTCTGCACCACGCGCTGAATGAGTTTCGCGCCGCCCCTCGGAAGAACGCAGTCTATTTTCCCCACCGCGCCCAAAATCGCGTCCACGTCGGAATGGTCGGAAAGCGGCTCGCACAAGGCGATTGCGTCCTCGATTCCGTTTTCGCCCGCATTCCTCAAGCCCTCTTTTATCGCCTTCACGAGAACACGGTTCGTGTTCAGCGCAGAAGAGGAGCCTCGGAGGAGAATCGCGTTCCCCGACTTGTAGGCGAGGCAGAAGGCGTCCACCGTCACGTTCGGGCGGCTCTCGTAGATTATTGCGACCACGCCGAGCGGAACCCTCACCTGCCGAATCGACATTCCGTTCGCGGTGTTCCAGCCGGAAACGACCTCGCCAATCGGGTCGTTTTGTGAAATGACGATTTTCATGCTGTCGAGGATTCCGTCGACCCGCTTCGAGTCGAGCATGAGCCGCTCAAGCAGCGCGTCGCTCATTCCCCGCGCCTTCGACTCGGCCAAGTCGGCCTTGTTCGCCTCGATGATTTCGTTTCTGAAACGGTCGATGGATTCTGCGACAAAGGATAGCGCAGTGTTCTTCTGGTTCGCCGAATGGAGCGCCAGTTCCCCGGCGGCTTTTCTGAGAGGCCTAGTTGTTTCGTCAATGTCCATTTTCTTCTCCAATTTTTGAAATTCCGTGCGCGCATAAAAAAAGCTCACATCATGTGAGCATTGTAAAACATCAGCGGACTTTTTATCAGTAATTCGCAAGGAAGTACAGGGCAATGCACTGCGCAATCTTGTTCTTGTCTTCCGACCAGTCGTTGGACTCTGGAAGATTCCTCATGTACCAGCAGAAGATTCCGAATTCCGGGTCGATTCTCAAAGCGTATTCGTCGAAATCAGAAGCGCGGGTCTGGTTTCCGAACATGAGATAAACGACATCGTTCAAAATCTTCAAGAACGACTGGTAAGATTCGGACCACTTGTTCTTTTCGATGGCATCGCAATAACATTCGAGCTTCGAGAGGACTTCCTCCTTGAGGTAGACATCCATCTGCTCGACCCAAGTCTTTTCAACAAGAAGAGAAAGATTCCTCTTGAAACTTGAAATCAGCTTCAACTCCTCGTCCACGGAAGTGCATTTGAACTCACCCGAACCGAAAGCTTCGACAACTATCTTCGCATTTTTGCAAAGTTCGTCAGCTTTCGAAGACGAGAGAAAAATTGAAAGTGAATCAATCACGTTTTTGTCTAAGAATTCTGTAATTAAATCGTTCATTTGTGATGTATTCTAGAAGTTTGGTGGTACTTGTTCAAGATTGAAACGAGGATAATTAAAGTTTATTTTCAATAAGAGTTAAATTCTGTGAGATTTTTTTTCAAATATCCATTTTCCCCAAATTTTAACAAGCCACATCCAGCGACGAGAAATCAAAGGTCTTTCAAAGTCAAATTCCGCTCGTGGAGCAGAATCGCGAGAGTCTTTGCGGTCGTAACAAGAATGTCCAAATCCCCGCGCTGCCAAATGCGGACGGAAGTCGACTCGGCGCGGAGGATTCCGTAGATGCAGCCGCTGATGGACACTTCCACGGTGCACGCGGACTGAATCTGCTGGGTCTTGTACTCTTCAAGGAGCTCCTGTTTTCCCGCGTCCGCAAGATGACTGACATTGTTCGTGTAGAAAATCCCCATCGCCTTGTCGACCGCGTCGTCAAGCTGCATGAGGTTTATCGGAAGGAATGACTGGTTCCTGGAAAGCTCGTGCGTCTTTTCAAAGTAGATTTTGTTGCCGCCGTCTGGATTGTCGGGAAGCGTCTGGATGCAGAGATGGTCAATCATCAAGTACGAGCTGAAGTAGTTGAAGAGCGCGGAAACGCCCTCCCCAAGACTGGGACCTGCCGTGAGCATGTTGAAGACGTGGACGTGCAGCTGCATGGAGCTTATCGATTTTGAGTTGGAATTCTTCAAGTCGATGTGGGCGTGCTTCTCCGGAAGATAGATGATGAAGCAGTTCCGGCCTTTCATCTTGCCCCTGTACAAAGCCTTGTCGGCCGTCTCGAAAATTTCGTCGTAGGTCTGGGCGTTCTCCGGGAAGCGCGCAAGCCCGATTGTGAGGGTGACGAAAAGCCCCTCGAACTCGGCGATTTCAAAGTTGTTCATGAACATCATGATGCTGCGGCATGTCGTCCAAACAGCGTCGTAGTCTATGAGCCGGGGGAAGACCAGGATGAATTCGTCGCCGCCGTAGCGCGCCACAGTCCCGATTGAGCCGATGAGCTTGACCAGCCTGTTCGAGACTGTCTTCAATATTTTGTCGCCGGCGATGTGGCCGTAGGTGTCGTTCACATATTTGAAATTGTCTATGTCCACAAGCGCGAACGTGAACGGAGTGCCGTCCGCGACGAGCTGGTTCACATAGTCGATAATGACCTCCCGGCTGTAGACGTGGGTCAGATTGTCCCTGGGCCTTTCGATATTGAAATATTCATCGTTGTTCATGAAATCCCCCTCAAGTGGTTTTAGTCCAAATCTACAAGCGTCTTGCCCGTGAAGTGGAGAATCAAGGCTATGGTCTTCGCGGTCGTGAGCAGGATGTCCATGTCCCCGTACTGCCAGATTCTGCCGGAACCCGCCACGCCCGTCATGTCCGCCCTGAGCATTCCGAAAAACTCGCCCTTGTAGGCGATGTTGACCCAGCAAGTCGACGTTATCTTCTGCCCGCAAAGAGCGTCGTAGAGTTCAGTCTGCTTCGACTGGAAAATCTGCTTCACGTCGTTGATGTAGAACATCTCTATTGTGTTGTTGATTATGTTCCGTATCAGACTGAGCTTTACAGGCTTGAAAGTCTTCATCTTGGAGAGCTGGTGGATTTTCTCGAACCTCAAGGTGCCGCTTTCCTCGTCGTGCTCGGTCTGTATGCAGATGTGGTCTATCATGTAGTAGGAGCTGATGAAGTCGAAGAGGCTCTTTATTCCGTCCTTCAAATTCTCCGTCTTCGTGAGGTTGCTGAACACGATGGAATGGAGGTACATGGAACTCAACTGCCTGTCCTTCTCCGTCTTCAAGACGATGTTCGCGTGTTTTTCAGGAAGATAGATGATGAAGCAGTTGCGCCCTTTTGTCTTGCCCCTGTAGAGGGCCTTGTCCGTCATTTCAAGCAGCTTTTCGTAGCTGTTGGCGTTCTCGGGGAAGCGCGCGAGGCCGATTGTCACGGTCACATAAAGACCGCTGCAGGCCTCGACTTCGCATTCACTCATGTTCAGCTGGATTTTGTGGCAGATTTGCCAAATCTCGTCGTAGCCCACAATGTTCGGCAGCACAAAGATGAACTCGTCGCCGCCGAAACGCCCCACGACGCCGTTGCCGCCTATCTGCCGCTCCACCCTTTCGGCCAGCTCCCGGATTATCTTGTCCCCGGCGATGTGCCCATAGTTTTCATTGATGTATGTGAAATTGTCGATGTCTATCAACGCCATCGTGAAGGGTGTTTTTTTTTCAAGCAAATGGCCGATGTACGAAACCATCGACTCGCGGTCATGAAGCTGCGTTAGTGGGTCGACCGAAAGATTCGGCGTATCAAAGAAAATGTCCATAGAGTGAATGATAGCATTGAATTTTATGGAATTCAAAGTTTATTTGAAGATGAAAAACGGCGCGCCCGACTGGAACACGCCGTTCTTCATCTTAGATTACGCCCTTTGTGCTTGGGACTTCACCGTTGCGCCGCGGGTCGATTTCGACAGCCGAGCGGATTGCGCGGGCCGCCGCCTTGAAAAGCCCTTCCATCTTGTGGTGGTCGCTTCTTCCGCGGATTGTGTCCAGATGGAGGTTGCACTTCGCGCCCTGCACGAAGCCGTTCCAGAAGTCGTCGAAACAATCGGTCTGGAAGGTGCCCTGCCTTCCGTCCTGCACGGAGACGAGCGGAATGTTGGAGAGCTTCGCGTCGCACACAAGGAAGGGTCGGCCTCCAAAGTCCACGGCGGCCTGCAGGAGCGACTCGTCCATCGGGTACATGAAGAAGCCGGAGCGGTAGATTCCCGCGCAGTCGCCGAGAGCCTTGGCGAAGCAAAGACCGAGCACGATTCCCGTGTCCTCGATTGTGTGGTGCTGGTCCACGTCCAAGTCGCCCTTTATGCTGCCGGACAAGTCGAACAGCCCGTGCTTGCAGAAGGACTTGAGCATGTGGTCGAAGAATCCAATCGGGTTCTCCACAGAGCACTTTCCGCTTCCGTCAAGATTCAGCGTGAGCGAAATCTGTGTCTCGCCCGTAATCCGTTCTATCGTGGCAATTCGCATGGTCCGCTCCGTCACATCATCACTTTTCTGAGGGCGTATTCGAGGATGTCGGTCGCGCCCAAAGACTGGAGTTTTGGAAGAAGGGTCGGAACCTCGCTCTTCTTCACGGCGATTTTCACCGCGAAACCGTCGTCTCCGTAGAGCGGCGAGACTGTCGGGCTTTTCATGGACGGGATTCCCTTAATGAGGGAGTCGACTTTGTCCTTCGAGACGTTCATCTCAAGCATGACCCTGCCGCGCGCGTTCAAGACGGACTCGAAGAGCATCTTGAGCTCCATTATCTTGCGCTTCTTCTCCGGGTTCTTGAGGGCCTCCTTGGAAGCGTACATCCTCGTGGACGACTCCATGAGCGTGTCCACAATCTTCAAGTTGTTCGCGCGGAGCGACGAGCCTGTGGAAGTGTTGTCGATGAGAATCTGGGCGATGGAGTCCTCGTTGTCCTGAACGAAGCCCTCGCTGGTTCCCCACGTCCTGAAAATCGTGCCGTCGACCTTCTTCTCCTCAATCCACTTTCTCGAAAGATTCTGGTACTCCGTGGCGATTGTGACTTTTCCCTTCAGGAGTGAATCGAAATCGACCGTGTTCGGAACTGCCGCCACGATTCTCACCGGGTCGAAGCCGAAATCCATGATTTCCTCAACGTCGTTCTCCACTCCGTTCTCGTAGACCCAGTCCTTTCCCGAAAATCCCAAATCGGCCTTGTTCTGCGCCAAAAGAGCCGATGTTATCTGAGGCTTGACGACCTGGAACGCCAAATCCTCCTGGTTCGTCGTTGGAAAATACGTCCTGTCTGGAAGATGAATAGAAATTCCCACGTCGTTCAAAAGTTCATAAACAGATTCGTAGATGCGTCCTTTCGCAAGCAAAATTCTGAGTTTGTCCATTTTTTTCTCCAATTTATAAAATTCCGACATTCCATCAAACAATTTGTCATATCGAACTGATTCATTATAGCGACAGAACCGCCAAAAATCGACTGTCGGGCCGGATGCGCCTTCGAACTCCGC
>CAMHLH010000012.1 GCA_946185925.1 uncultured Treponema sp. | reverse complement strand
GCGAGAATTTAGATTTTTTTAACATTGGAAAAGGCGAAGTGGTAAAACTAAAATCTATCGAGAAAGAATACAACTTCGGAGGAAAATTTTCAGACATCGGCAATTCAGGGCATAGAACCTACATAAATGGTCTTGTCACCTATATTCGCTTTTTGGATTCTTGGTTCTCAGTTAGCCATCACTAGTACCAATCTTCCCTCCCCTAAACAACCTCCCCCTCTTTCCAGCATTCGTGGATGTACTGCCGGGACTGGTAGAAGAAATCCGAGTTGTAGTTTGAGATGGCATCGCTTATCCACGAGAGGTAAACGCTCATGATTGTGTCCGCGATGAGTTCTTCCGACTCTTCGCTTCCGCAGATGTCCTCCACAAGACGATAAAAAACATTATATTCCATCTTTTTTCATAGGGGCAAATGACTCCTGTCGTAAATTGGCTTTTGCATGGGTTCTCAGATACTGCATGTCTTTTTTTAGACGATTTCGGACACTCTGCTGCCAAAAAAATTCTCCGGCGAACAGAATGAACTCGTCGAATTTTTTTGTGAACAACGCTTTTGCAAGCCGCTTCACAGAATAGATTTTTTTGCTTGCGATGATTATCTCGTTCTGAAGCTCTGTCGGCGACATGAGTTTCGGATAATGGACGACTTTTCCAACGCAGCGCGACCAGTTCTCGTCAATCAGCTCGTTTTTGTGGGATGCGTAGACTGGCGTTCCAGGAACAAAATACATCGACTGGATTAGGACCCCCGAAATGTCGTTTTCGATGACGAAATTCGCCAGTTTCTCACCGATTCCCTTTGTGTGGTTGTCCGCGCCAAAAATGAAAAGCCCTCGTGCGTTCAGTCCATGCTTTTGGATGTTCTTCACCGAATCAAGAATCTGCTGATATGTGCTTTTCTTGTGGTAGTTCTGGAAGGCCTCGTCCTCAAGGAATTCGATTCCAAGAGCGAGTTCGAAAAATCCCGCTTTCTTCAGAAGCTCAAGCATCTCGTCGTCGAACCCGACTTCAAAACGCGCCTGAATCGAAAAACGGTAATTGATTTTCTGCTCAATCATCAAATTCAAAACTTCCATCGCCCATTTTCTGTCGGCAAAGAAATTGTCGTCGGTTATCCAAAGAAATTTCGCGAGCCTGTGATGTCCGTCCTCGAAAAACGAAATTGCGTCTTTGATGTCGTCGATTACATTTTGCGGCGTGCGGGTCCTGATTCCGCGACCGAACGCGGCCACGAGCGAGCAGTAGTCGCAGTTGTGGGGGCAGCCGCGCGAGGCGTGGACCTGCGGCCAAATCGTGTTGTGGCCGGCCATTTTCTTGAAGTTGTGGCAGATTTCCCTGTTCGGTATGCAGTCGATGTTGTGCGGAAGCGGCGCGCGGCCTGTGCAGACGATTTTTCCGAACTCGTCTTTGTACGCGACCCCCTGAAAATCCGGCGTTTCGTTTTTCACTATCGAATCGATTATCTTGAGAATTGTCTCGTCGCCCTCGCCGAGCAGGACAAAATCGCAGTGAGGAACAACCTCTGCGTGGTTGAGCGTCGCGTGGAGCCCTCCGAAAACGATTTTCGCTTTGCTGTTCTTTCTGATAAAATCCGCAAGTTCGTATCCGCGCATCGCCGAAAAAGTGAATATGCTTATGAAGACGACATCGCTGTCGAGAATGTCGCTCCATTTCAGCTTTGAAATCGACTCGCTGTACATCAAAATGTCAAAATCGGGATGCGCCTTTTGGACGATTGTGGCGAGCGTCATCAGCCCGTTCGACGGAGTGCGGATGAATCTGTCGTAGACATACAGATTTTTGAAGCTTGGTTTGTATGGAACGTTCCCAGGCTCGATGAATCGGATTTTCATATTCTCTCCTTGCGGCGGTATTGTAATCGCTTTTGCTGTTTTTCTCCATAAATCGGCATTTTCTGAAAATTCCCTTTACAAACTATATCATTGCTCATATCATTTATCATATGAAGATTTTGCATTCGATTCTTTCAAAAATTTCAGCGTTCTTGTGTTCGGCTTTGGGGCTGGTGGTCTGCGCCTGCGATTCGGAAACTCTGGTCACGAAAAAAGTCGAGGAGACTCTTTGCATGTACGGAATGCCGGAGAACTACGGCAGCATGAGCGGAACTGTCTATGGAAACACAGGCGGCGAAAAAAAGCCTCTTCCCAACGTGAAGATTTACGGAACGGGAAAAGGGCTTGAGACCTCGCTCGAAGACGGAAGCCTCTTCAAAACGGGGGAGGACGGAAGATACTTCATCGACATTTTTGACGGCGGAGAGTACACTTTCACGTTCAAGGACGGCGACGAAGAGGAGAACGGACTTTACGAGACGCTCGAAGTGAAAGTCGACCACGAAAGCGGAACCGACGACAAGATGGACGTGACGCTTGAAATCGACGGGACGAAGGAAGCGGAAAACGGGGAGAATAAGGAATGAGAGGAAAAATCAACTGGACATGGAAGAAAATCACGGGGACGATTCTTGGGGTTCTCGGAATCGGGACGCTCGTGTCCTGCTACGGAATGGTGGAGGACGACGATTTGAGCGTGTACGGAACCGTGACGAACAGCGATGGCGGAAAGATAAAGGGAATAGAAGTCACCCTCAAAAATTCTTCGGGCAACGGAACGGAGAAGACGACGACATCGGATTATGGGACTTACGAATTCGCATATCTTTCGGAAGGCTCGTACACCCTCACGTTCAAGGACGTGGACGGAAGCGAGAACGGCTCGTACAAGGAAAAGACAGAGGAAGCCACGCTCTCGTACAATGACATCGAGCCGAACAAAGAGCTGAACGTCACACTCGAAAATGCTGAATAGATTCAAGCAGGCGGTTTTCCGCCATTACCGCGACGAAGAAATCGAAAATCACCAACTGCGCTATCTCTTTTGGGAATGCACCCTCAGATGCAACTTGAACTGCCTCCATTGCGGAAGCGACTGTCTTTCCACAAGCGGAACGAAGGACATGCCGAAAGAGGATTTCATCCGCGTCCTCGACGACATAAAATCGAACAGCGACTACAAGAACCTCACGGTCTGCATCACGGGTGGCGAGCCGCTCCTCCGCGACGACCTTGAGTCTGTCGGGCGTGAGATAAAAAAGCGCGGGTTCAGGTGGGGAATCGTCACGAATTCGCTCGCGCTCACGCCAAACCGCTTCGTCTCGCTCTTGAACGCGGGTCTCTCTTCAATCAGCTACAGTTTCGACGGCTTCGAGAAGGAGCACAACCATCTCAGGCAGAATCCGCATTCGTTTGAAAAAGTCCGGGAAGCGGTGAAGATGTCTGTCGCATTCCAAAGGCAATTCCCCGGAAAACTCGTGTTCGACGTCATCACCTGCGTCCACCGCGGAAACCTCGGCATTCTGGAGGACTTTAGGGAGTCGCTCATCGAAATGGGCGTGGAGCGGTGGCGGATTTTCTCGATTTTTCCAGAGGGGCGAGCGGCGAAGAACGACCTCGCGCTTACGGCGGAGGAATACAGGAAGCTCATGGATTTCATCGTGCGGACCCGCTCATACAAGAACAAGGACGGAAAATCAATCCACTTGAACTACGCATGCGAAGGCTATCTCGGAAAATACGAACTCAAGGCGCGCGACTACTTCTTTTTCTGCAGGGGCGGAGTGAACGTCGGCTCCGTCATGTGCGACGGCTCTGTGTCCGCCTGTCTGAGCGTGAGGGCGAAGGACTTCATCCAGGGGAACATCTACGACGAGGATTTCCAGTTCATGAAAATCTGGAACGAGCGGTACAAAAACATGCGCGACCGCTCATGGGCGAAGACGGGCGAATGCGAAAAATGCAAGGAATGGAAGAACTGCCTCGGAAACGGACTGCACCTCCACACGGACGCAAATTCGCCGCCGGTCAGATGCAACATGCGGATGCTTGAGGGGAAATCTTGAAATAATATTGCAATCATCTTAAATAAGATGTAACATGGATTCCATCACAAAAATAAAACAAGGGAGTTTTTTATGAAATCAATCAGAAACAAAATCATGGCTTTCGGAACTGTAGCGGCTCTCGCTCTTGCATTCGCGTCATGCACGACATACCGCCCGGTAGCGGCTAGTTCCGGTGTTGTCGGAGAGAAGAAGGGAGAGGCCAGCGCGTCTTACATCCTTTATTTCCCGCTCAACCAGAACAATTCCATGCTTGAGGCCGCCAACAACGGAGGAATCAAGAACATCGCCACTGTCGACCAGAAGGTTTTCACAGTCCTTGGTCTCTACACGAAAGTCACGACAATCGTGACCGGAAACTAAAAGGCGGTTGTCCATCAAACGAAAACGAGTTTTCAGCGACTGAAAGCTCGTTTTTTTTGACTCGAAGATTTAAAAAGCGTATGAAAAAAAGAATAGCAATTTTGCTGGGGATTTTTGCCGCGTGCGTCTTTTTCGGCTGCGGAACGAAATCTCCACTTGAAGGAAAGTGGACTTCGACATTCACTGTCAGGAACGGACTTGAGCGGCCGGAGAAAGCGGGGGAAATCGTCCTCTACCTCAACTTCGAGCGGAAAATTGAATATGTCTTCCATTCGGGCAGTTTTTCAAAGAAGACGTCGCAGCGTCTTTCGTCGGTTGAAAAAGTCGGCGACTACGAGCTTCTAAAGACTGAAGAGGAGCTTGCGAAGGAGCTGGATTCTGAAATTGAGACAAGGGGAAGCTACAACGTTTTCGGCGGCAACGTAAATTTCTTCACGGAGACAGTCGTCCTTCCCGACGGCAGCGAACTTGACGTGGCCGACAGCCCGGACATATCAAGTCTCATCGGCGAATCGGAATACCACGAGGAATTTCGGCTTTCCGGGGACAGTCTCTTTCTTGGAGGCGTGGAATTCCAAAAAGCGCAATAGCAAGCCGACTCACTCGCTCGAATCGACATGAATTGCGCTACGAAAACTCGTTTTTTTGGAGCCGAACTGCCGAAGCTAAATCTGCAGTTCCTTGTAGAAGCCCTGGATTACCTCGGATGATTTTTTGAGAAGCTCCTTCTCGTCGTCGGCGAGCTTTATCTCCACGATTTCCTTGGCTCCGTTCTTGTTGATGATTGTCGGAACGCTCAGGAAGATGTCGTTCAGTCCGTACTCGCCGTTCAAGGCGACGCTCACTGGAAGAATCCTGTTTTCGTTGAAGAGAATCGACTTGATGATTGCAGTCGCGCTCGATGCGATGCCGTAGCAGGTGTTTCCCTTGCGGTTGAAGATTTCCCAGCCGGCTTCCTTCGTGCGTTTGAGAAGCTCGTCCTTAGTGATGTCCTTCGTCCGGTCGGCGTTGTCGGCGAAGACATCGTTCAGGCTCTTTCCGCCGATTGTCGCGCTCGCCCAGGAAACCATCTCGCTGTCGCCGTGCTCTGCCATGACGAACGCCTCCACGCTTTTCGCGTCCAGATTGTACATTTTGGAAAGCTCGCAGCAGAGGCGGGCCGTGTCGAGCGTCGTTCCCGTTCCGATGATTCTGTTCTTCGGCAGGCGTGAAAGCTTCCAGATGTAGTACGACATGATGTCCACCGGGTTCGAGATGACCACGAAGACTCCGTCGAAGCCGCTCGCCATCACGTTGTCCACAATGTTCTTGACGATTTTCATGCTCGGAGAAAGCATCTCAAGGCGGTTGTGCGAGTCCTTTGGCATCGGCGCGCTCGCCGTTATGACGACCACGTCAGCGTCGCGGCAGTCCGAATAATCGCCGGCTTTTATGCTCATGTTCCTGTTCATGAAGTAAATCGAATGCTGCATGTCCAACGCTTCCGCAACCGCCTTGTCCTTGTTCACGTCGATGAGCACGACTTCCTCGCAGATTGCCTGGTTCAGGATGCTGTACGCCGTCGTGGCGCCCACGTTTCCCACTCCGATGATTGCGACCTTAGAATCTTTGAAACTCATTTTTCACCTCTTTTCGCGGAATTCCGCTTTGATTGTTTCAAGTTCGATTATAGCACCGAAGCGGAATGTAGAGGGCAAAAAAAAGCGGCACCTGATTCGGTGCCGTTCAGGATGCATCGCCTCTAAAAAGAGTGGCATCATTGTTGATCCAGCATGGCCGCTGGTGGCGCAATAAGTTAGTGAATCTGCTCATCTGAGCCTTCTATTTTTGTCGGATATTGCATAACGCCTCCTGGTCGTGCAGTTGGTGTGCGTCCTCATCTCGCTCCTCACTACGCTTTTTATAATAGCACGGTTTTGTGATAATGCAAGCCTTTTTTGCATTTTTTTGACAAATTTTTTGACAAAAATCGACTGGCTCTCCGTCGCCGTGAGCTTGCGATTTTATGGCGCAAAAGTGATAGAATCGACTTCAATCAAGTGGAGAAGAAAATGCCAATAAAACTCATCACATCGATTCTTGCCGTCGCTGTAATCGGAATCTTCGCGGGCTTCAACTGGGGCGAAGGCTCCCGCTGCTCGGTTGATTTCGTCTTTTTGCAGACGCCCGAGCTTCCCGTCTTCATCATCATAATCGTCTCTTTTCTTTTGGGTGTCGTCGTGATGTCGTTGATTTCAATCTTCGGAAAGATGTTCGGCGGCAGGAAGGAAGAGGCCGCTCCGGTCGTGCAGACGGAAGAGAAGCAAGAGACCGAGCAGGAAAAAGTCGACCTTCCTCCGCCCCAGGAATAGTGACGGATTTTTGAATCTGTGTAAAAAAAATTGTGAAATAGAAGAATCTTCTTGATTAGTTATTATCAATTTGGTAATATCAAATAGACAGAAAGAAACGAAAGGAGGAGAATTATGAAAGCGATTGCCCTTATCGATTTGCAGAACGACTTCATCGACGGTTCGCTCGCGGTTGGAAGCGAGAGATTCTACAAGGCGTGGGACAACACGATGAAGCTTGTCGCCAGGGAGAATTTCGACGTTGTGCTCGCCACGATGGACTACCACCCGAAAAACCACTGCTCGTTCAAGGCTCAGGGGGGTGTTTGGCCGGACCACTGCGTGCGTGGGAGCGAAGGCGGCCGCCTGAACTGGAAGGTCATGGAATTCCTCGACGGGGTGGCGAAGACGAAGCTTGAGAGGGGCGAGGACTATCCGCTCACGCTGCTCAAGGGAAAGGACGCTGTGGAGGAGGAGTACGGAGTGAATCTTTTGGACACCGAGCGCTACACTTTCGACGAAGCGAAGGACACTGTGAGAAAAATCACGGAAATCCACATCGCCGGGCTCTGCACCGACTTCTGCGTGAAGAACTGCGCGATAGAGACTGCGAAGTCGAACAAGGAAATTCCTGTCTACGTCCACAACATCTGCTCGGTCGCCATAAATCCGGACGAGAAGATTGATTTCTCCGATTATCCTAACATCCACTTCGTTGACTGAAAAAAATCTGTTTTATGGTGCTTTCTATGCGTTTTTGCAAAAAAGATTGTCGGTATTTTCTTTGAAGTGCGGATAGAGGGCATATATACTGAGAATCAAAGACCAAAAAACGGTCTTGGTATTCTATTATTATTTTCCAACGGAGGAATTAAAAATGTTGAAGAGAATTTTGGCTATTTCTGCCGCTTTGCTCGTGGGCGCAACGCTCACTTTCGCCCAGACAACCGCTGACGGTGGCGCGAAGGCTGCTTCTGCAGGCAGCGTGAACGCTTCTTGGGGAAACTGGAAGTCCATCCCAAAATCAAAAATCGGAACGGACATGTTCAACTTCAAGAAGGAGGTCGTCATCAATGCGAACGCTGGTTCCAAAGGTGGAAAATTCGCGCTTGAGAAGGGCGAGACGAAGTTCAAGTCTGAATCCTACACAGCTCTCTACCACAACAACAAGGGAGAGGGAAGCATCGAGAAGACTTGCACGGATGCCCGCTGGAGAAAGGCCGTATACACAATCACAATCGACGACGCTGCCACAATCTCTGTGACAGTCGCGGGAAACGGAAGCAAGGATCCGAGCCGCTGCGCTGTCTTGGCCACAAGGACTGTCGGAACCGATGCTAGCGGCCAGCCGTCAGAGACTTACACACCGCTCGTTTCAATCGATAACCTCTCTCAGGACGAGGCTCCAAAGACAATCACATACAAGAACGCTCCTAAGGGAACATACTACCTCATCGGAAACGGACACAGAATCGTGGCTGTAGAAGCCAAGAACTAAGTTTCCGCTCGCATCAAGAAAATCAAAAGCCCTGCGCTTCAACGAAAGACGAAACGCAGGGCTTTTTTTTGCTTATGGCAGGTGGATTACTTCCCTCGGCTTGGAGCCGTTCTGCGGGCCGACGATTCCCCGCTCCTCCATTTCCTCTACAAGGCGGGCCGCCCTGTTGTAGCCGATTTTGAGCCTGCGCTGTATGTAGCTCGCGCTCGCCTTTCCGGCCTGCAGGACTATCTGGAGGGCCTGGTCGTAAAGCGGGTCTTCGCCGTCGTCGAAAACTGTGGTGTCCTCTTCCTCTTCGTCCTCGTCCACGAACATCTCTTCGTCGATGTATTCAGGTTCCCCGAAGCCCTTGACGTATTCGACCACGCGCTCCACTTCATCGTCGCCGACAAGTGTTCCCTGGATTCTGCTCGGGAACGGGTCTGTGACACCGACGTAGAGCATGTCGCCTTTTCCCAAGAGCTTGTCCGCGCCGAGCTGGTCTATGATGATTCTTGAGTCCGTCTTGGAGGCGACCATGAAGGCGATGCGGCTTGGGATGTTCGCCTTGATGAGTCCCGTGATGACGTCCACGGAAGGACGCTGGGTCGCGAGAACCAGATGGATTCCGACCGCGCGGCTCATGGCGGCCAGGCGGGCGATTGTGGTCTCAAGCTCCTTGCCGGTCGTCGCCATCAAGTCCGCGAATTCGTCGATGACAACGACGATGTATGGAAGCTTTTCTGTGGCGATGTGCTTTTCGACGATTTTCTTGTTGTAGGAGATGATGTTCCTGACTCCCATTCCATCGAGGAGGGCGTATCGCCTTTCCATTTCGCAGAGGCAGTACTGGAGTGACTGCAGCGCCCTTTTCGCGTCTGTGATGACAGGTGTGAGCAGGTGGGGAATGTCGTTGTAGAGCTTCAATTCTACTACTTTCGGGTCTACAAGGACGAGCTTCACTTGTTCAGGGCTTCGCTTGTAGAGAATCGAGAGGAGCATGGAGTTGACGCAGACTGATTTTCCTGCTCCGGTTGAACCCGCGATGAGCAGGTGGGGCGTCTTTGCCAAGTCGAGAAGCTGCGGCTCTCCTGAAATGTCCTTTCCGAGGACGACAGGAATCGCCATCTTGTCGAACGCGGGAAGCGGCTGCTCGATGAGTTCCCTGAAACTGACGATTGCCCTGTTCCTGTTTGGCACTTCGATTCCGACCGCGTGCTTTCCCGGAATCGGCGCGACAATGCGGACCGAGGACGCGGCGAGACGGAGCGCGATGTTGTCCTGCAGGTTCACGATTTTGCTGAGCTTCACGCCCGGAGCCGGGAGCAGTTCGTACATTGTGACTGTCGGCCCCTTCCTGATGCCGGTTATCTCCGTGTCAATCTTGAATTCCTTGAGCGTCTCGACCAAATCGTTCCCAGATTGTCTGGTCTCGTCGTCCACTATCCAGTATTCGTTTCCCGGATAGCTGTCCAGTAGGTCTGTCGGAACTATGTAAGGCCCTTTCCTGAACTTCTGCGATTCCGGCATGGAATTTGCGGAAGCCGCGTATGGGTCTATTGAATGAGCGGGTGCGGCCGTTTCTTCTTCTTCGTCTTCGATGTCTTCTTCTTCGTCGTCTTCGTTTTCTTCGTCCAAAGCCTCGGATGCGTTCATTGTCCTGTTCATCGTGCGGTTGAGGTCGTCTATCTCTTCCTCGAAGTCGTCGTCGTAATCGTCGTCCGATTCTTCGTCTTCTTCATCCTCGTCCTCGGCTTTGAGCGCGGTCTGGTAGCCGATGATTTCGTTCCTGAGCTGTTCATCGTCCTCCTGCACTTCGTCCTCGTCCGGGTAGTGGATGAGGTTGCCGTTCGCGTCTACTACCGGGCGCGCTGTCGGGTCGAATTCGCGGCTCTCGGCATTCTGCATCGGCTCGTAGGTTTCGTTGGAGGCGGCCTTGAGGGCTTCTTCCGCCGCCGTCATCTCTTCGATTTCCCTCGGCTCTCGTTCGATTTTCTCCGCCCTGCTTTCAAATTCCGAAAGAACCGGTTCCGGGCGCGGCTGCTCCACACTCTGCTCGGCTTTCTTCTTTTCCATGATTTTTGCAACGACTTCCTGAATCGGCTCTTTCAGAACCGGGTTCTCCGCCGCGTCGTCGTCCATCGAAGAAATGATGTCCTCTATTTTCAAATCGCTTGTCGAAACAGGAATCTGCGCTGCGCTTTCGTCGTTTGCGATTTCTGCGTTCTCGTTCGCGAAGTTCGCGGTTTCGTCGCTTGCGATTTCTGCGCTCTCGGTTGCGAAGTTCGCGTTTGCGATTTCTGCGTTCTCGTTTGCGATTTCTGCGTTCTCGTTTGCGTAATCCGCACTTTCGTCGCCTGCGATTTCTGCGTTTTCGTTTGCGTAGTTCGCGTTTTCGTCGCTTGCGATTTCTGCGTTCTCGCTTGCGTAGTTTGCGATTTCTGCGTTCTCGGTTGCGAAGTTCGCGCTTTCGTCGTTTGCGATTTCTGCGTTCTCGGTTGCGAAGTTCGCGTTTGCGTTTGCGTAGTTCGCGTTTGCGTCGCCTGCGATTTCTGCGCTCTCGTTTGCGAAGTTCGCGTCTTCGTCGCTTGCGGTTTCTGCGTTCTCGGTTGCGAAGTTCGCGGTTTCGTCGCCTGCGATTTCTGCGCTCTCGGTTGCGTAATCCGCACTTTCGTCGCCTGCGATTTCTGCGTTTTCGTTTGTGTAATTCGCGTTTGCGTCGCCTGCGATTTCTGCGTTCTCGTTCGCGTAGCTCGCGGTTTCATCGCTTGCGATTGCGCTCTCGGTTGCGAAGTTCGCGCTTTCGCCGCTTGCGATTTCTGCGTTTTCGTTCGCGTAATCTGCGCTTTCGTCGCTTGCGATTTCTGCGTTCTCGGTTGCGAAGTTCGCGTTTGCGTCGCCTGCGATTTCTGCGCTCTCGTTTGCGTAGTTTGCGTTTGCGTCGCTTGCGGGTGAAAGGCTGCTTTCCTCGTGTTTTTTTGCGAGGAGGGTTTCGATTTGTGATTTGAAGTCGACGGGGGCGGGGGCTTGGCGGGGGAGGGGAGAGGCCGGTTGTTGTTCGTGGAGCATTTCTGGGAGGATGTTCTTCAGGGCTTCCTCGTATCGCCAGTCTGTGAGCTTCACTTCGCTGTCATTTTCCACTGCGTCGAAAATCTTTGAGAATTTGTTTTCGTTTTCCCTCTTCTGCATTTCGATGGCGGCTTCTTTGTCGAACGGCTCCAAATCCGCGCTTGAGCTCCAGAAGTCGTCGTTCAAGTCGATTTCGTCGTTTTTGCCGCCTTCCTCGTCTTCCAGTTCTGTCTCCGCCTCAGGCTCTCCGTAGGAGTCTTCGGTTGTTTCTCCGGCTTCTGCGGCTTGGATTCTGGACATTATGTTGTTTATGACATCGGCCGTTTCCTTGCTCTTTGGCGTTTCGGCGGGCTGGTCGGCTGCCGGCGGCTCCTGCTCGGTTCCGCTTGCCGCCTCCGCTTTCACTTCCGCGCTTTCGGCCTGGGTTGCCTCTTCTTCCATGCGGGAGCGTTCCTCCGCTTCCCTCGCTTCCCTTTCGTCGCGCTCTGCCCTGGCCTTGCGCTCTGCGTTCTTGAAAATCGCCTCCAAGTCGACGGGCTTCTGTTTCTTTATGAATTCGAGAACAGTCTCCCCCTGCGTCCTTGGGATTTCAGTGGCCTTCTCAAGCATCTCGTCAAGAATCGGGGAGTCGGCGCTGGGCTTGGCTTCGAATTTGTCGCCGCTGTTTGAAGCCGCCTCGTCGTCCTTTCCAGTTCCCAAAGGCTTGTCGAAGTCGCTTTCGTCGAAGTTGTCGAAGTCGAATCCGCCCTTCGAGTAGCGTTCGTGGAAAATTTCCCCCAGGATGACCAGAAGTATGTATTCTCCGACGATGAGTATGATTCCGAACACTATTGTGGATGTGATTTCAATCGTCGCCACCGCGCCCGAGTTTTTTGCCGCGAATATTTTGCAGATGTGCTCGACTGCGACGAGGGTGAAGAATGGGAGGATTGAGCCTACAAGAATGACTCCCTTCTTTATGTTCCATTTGGCCCCTATCATCTGCAGGGCTGCTGTCAGGAAGAACACGGGTATCAGTATGGATGAGTAGCCGTATGCGTTGGCCAGGAAGCTTCCGGGGCCCGAAAGAAAGTTGCCTTCGCCTTCGCCGATGAATGCGAGCGCGAGGGACACCGCGAAAAACGCCGCGACAAAGAAGAGGATTGCCCCGAAAATGTTCACTTTTCCGACTTTTCTCTTCTGCTCCATACTTTTTGACAGTTTCTGTAGATTCTTGATAAGCGTGTTCATAGTTTTATGATAGGTTGTTTTTTGGGATTCCGATTTTCTGTAAAAAAAATCGAGTGGAAGCGCAGAAAAGACACTCCCACTCTTAGATTATCGGATTAAAAAAAACAAAATTAACTAACGCTCGTTAGGCAATCGTGGTAAATCAGACTGTGAAGACGTCGATTTTCTCGCCGATTGCGCAGATTGAATTGTGGACCGACACCGACGTGATGCGCAGCGAGTCCCCGGCTTCCTGGATTCTGTCCGCGCCGATTGAGACTTCCTCCATGTTGTTGCTGATGTTGTTCGTGCTTTCCTGCAGTGCCGTTACTTCGGAGAGGATGAGGGCGTTGCCTTCCGTCATCTCCTTGGACGCGTTGCGCACTTCGACCGTGCTGTCGTTCATGTGCTTGAGGGCTTCGCCAATCTGCTTCGAGCCTTCGTTCTGCTCCGACATGGCCGACTTTATTTGGAAGACGAGAGTGTCAGTCTCCTTGATTTTGTTTGATACCGAAGAGAATGCCGCGCTCGATTCGTCCGACGCCTCCACGACCTGCTTTATGGATTCCTTGATGACGCTGAGCTGTTCGCCGATTGTCCTTGACTGAGCAGAAGAGGTCTCCGAGAGTTTCCTGATTTCGTCCGATACGACCGCGAAGCCCTTGCCGGCCTCTCCGGCGTGGGCGGCCTCGATTGCCGCGTTCATGGCGAGGAGGTTCGTCTGCGCCGCGATGTTCGATATGGCCTGGTTGGCTTCCTGCAGCATCTTCGACTGGTTCTCTATCATGAGGATGCGCTCGTTCACGTCCTTCTGCTTTGAGAATCCCGTCTCCGCGTCCGTCTGGAGGTTCCTGAACGAGAGTGCCATCTGCTCCATGGACTTGTTGACCGAGCTGATGTTCCCTATCATCTCCTCCACGGCCGCCGAGGCTTCCGCGACGCCGCTCGACTGGTTCTCTATCATCGACTCCAGAGTCTTTATGCTCGATGAAATCTGCTGGACCGCTCCGACCGTCTGCGATACGCTCGCGTTCTGGCTTGTTATCTGGTCCCTTATGAGTCCGATGCTCGATGCGATTTGCGTTATCGCGCTCGCCGTGTTCTCGCTTGAGTTGTTCATCACGAGTCCCGACGAGTGGAGGGCGTCCCTGGCCCTTTTGACTTCGGTGATGGTCTTGTTCATGTCCTTCGCGAAACTGTTGAACTCGTCCACGAGAAGTCCGAATTCGTCGCTCGATTTGTAGTCGATGTGCCCTGTCAGGTTGCCGCCGGCCATTTCGAGGAAGGATTTCTGGATTTCGTAGAGGGGGCGCAGCATCCTGCCGATGAAGATTGTCGCGACGACAAGAATCAGCACTGTGATGAGCGTGAGTCCCGGAATCAGGAGGACGAGCACGCTCCTTATTACGTTTGCGATTATCGATATGTCCTTTGCCGCGAAGACCATGCCCTTTGTCTCGTTCTGGAGTCCCACAATCGGGCTGTAGACCGCGATGTACTTCTTGCCCCTTATCTTTGTGTCTCCGTAGAAATTCTCCCTGCCGTTCAGGACTTTCCTCGTGATGTCCCTGTTCTCAAGCTTTGTTCCCGTGATGGACTTTCCGTTCTCGTCCACGAGCGTGGTGTCCACCCTGGTGTCGTTCTCGAAGAGCGTGAATTCGCAGTTGTACCTTTCTTTGAGCGAATCGACAGCTCCCTGCGAAATCAAGTCGTATCCGGCGATTACGGCTCCCGTTATCATGCCTGTCTCCGGGCTTCTGACCGGGCTTCCCGCCATGAACGAGAAGTGGTCGTTCTCTGAATGGTTCTCGTAGTTCGTGACGGTCCCGCCCTGGAGAATGTAGGGGACTATCGCCATGTCGTCGAGCCTGCCGTTGAGGAGCGACCTGTTGCCGCTCGCGACTATGTACCTGTCGTTGTCTATGACCACGAGGAAGTCAATGTTGTGGATTTTTATCTTCCTCTCCATGTCGTTCTGTATCTCGTCGAAATTTCTTTCGTCCAAAGCCTGTTCGATGAATATGCTGTCGGCTGTGTCCTGCGCGATTCCCTTCAGGAAGGTCTCCCTTTGGGAGATTTCTGCATTCCAGCCCGCGATTGTGCTTTTTAGGGCTTCGATGGAAATGCGCTCTATCGCTTTTGAAAAAAGGAAGGTAGTTACAAAGATGGCTGTAACTGTACAAAAAAAGATGGAAGCGGCCAGTGCGATTCTGATTTTTCTTTTGAGGGGGAATTTCACGCGCGTGTCCATATCTATGTTTCTCCTTGAAATAGTATATGTAACGGGTAACATATCAAAAAATCTTCTAAACTGTCTGAAAATTTCGTCCGAAAAATGGAGTTTTTGGAGTTTTTGAAAAAAAATATCAACTGTCTTTACGCAGTTTTAACGGAAGGCCTGTAACCTTCCGTCTCCGGCCTTGTTTCAGCTCTGCTTTTTCGCCCATGAGCGGGGGCTTTCACCCGTGTTCTTCTTGAACACCTTGGAGAAATAGTTCTCGTTCTGGAAGCCGAGGCGTTCGGCGATTTCCGCGAGCGAGAGCCTGCCGTCGAGAATCAGCTCCTTCGCCAGCTGCATCTTGAGCTTCTCGTGCAGCGTCTGGACCGTGTAGCCGGTGAAGGCCTTCGTCTGCCGTATGAGCTTTGTCTTGTTCAGCCCCAGCTCCCGCGACATCTTGTCCAGGTTCGTCTTCTCGCCTATGTGCTCCAGCATGTACGAGGAAATCTGCTTGAGCGTGACGCTGCTCGTGCCCGCCATTCCCTCCGTCCCGCCCGGGCTTTCGAGGATTCCCTCGATTCTCTTCGTGTCCAGCTGCATGACGTGCTTCTTCGTCCTGCCCTCCTTCATGTAGATTTCGTAGAGGGAGTGGCAGAGGAGAAGCCGTATCGAGTCGTAGAGGGCCATGTTCTTGCTCTTCATCTGCATGAATGAGAATCCGAAGTAGCGTTCGTTGTAGTTGAGGATTTCCAGCACGACTGAATAGCGGCCTTTCTTCGGGAAGAGCGACTTCGGGAAATTCCTCTCGTCCATTATCCTGCACGGGAGCCTGTGCTCGTCGAGCGCGGACGGTTCCGGGAGAATCAGCTCCACGTTGCTCGATTCGAGGTCGGTCGTCATGTTGTCGCTGAGCGAGAGTATTATACCGGGAATCCCCAGTTCCTGCAGGTGCGTCTTGAGCGCGCTCTTGAGCTGGGAGCCGGTCGTGACCGACGCGAAGTGGATTGCCGCCTGCGTTATGTTGTTGAACGTGTATGGACTTTCGTTCCTCGCCTTGTTCTCGTATTCTGACGTTATTGAGCAGAGCAGGCGGAGCTGCCCGGCTATGTTCTCCATCCTCTGCCGCTGCTTCTCGTTGCTTCCCGCGAGGGCGAGCATGCAGGTCTGGAGACTCGTGATTCTCCTCTGTATTTCCCTCTCCCTGAATCGGCCTCTCCGCTCCGTGCCGAGGTGGCTTCTGAACCAGCACAAGGTCTTCGCCGGCGAGCGCGCGGTGTAGAGGTCCTCGAAAATCGCCTCCTCCAGGTTCTCCTTGCTCTCGTGGCTTTCCCGGAAGAAAATCGAGTTTATCCGTTCTGCGAGGAAGGCCCTCGCCTCCTCCTCCGTCGCGTCGTCGGAAAGTTCCGGCGGCTTCTTGAGGATGTCGGCCACCTCCACGATTTCGCTCTCGAAGCAGCCGCAGCTCTCCCTGACCACGAGGGACGTTGGCACCTTGATTGTCCTTCCTCCGCCGCTTCCGTCCATGATTTTGTTTATCAGGATTTCCACCGCAAGGTATCCGCGCTTGAAGTATTCGAGGTCGATTGTCGTTATGGGGGGCGAGCAGGTGATTCCGTTGTACTGGTTGTTGAAGCCCGTGACCGCCACGTCGTCGGGGACCTTCAGTCCGTGCTTCTTCAGCACCGACACGAGCGTGGACGCTATGATGTCGCTGGACGTGACCACCGCCTCTGTCCGCTCTCCCTCCCTTTTCCCGATGAGGCAGCTCTGGCAAAACTCCTCCGCCGTCCTCACAATCTCCGCCTCGTCGAGGTTTTTCGCCATAAATATGGAAGATTCTCCGCACTCGATTTTGAGCGATTCCATCGCCGACAGAAAGTAGTTCAGCCTTTCCGTGTGCGGATGCGACGCGTTCGTCCCCATGAAGGCGATTCTCTTGAACGAATGCTTCCTTGCCAGGTGCTCCACGATGAGATGCATCGAGCATTCGTTGTCGATTCTGAGGGCGGTGACCCCCGGAATGTCGAGGTAGCCGATGTCCACCATTGGAAGCGGGGAGAGCGAGCCGAACCTCTTGATGATTTCCCCGTCGTCTATGTACGTCGCGAGCGACGACGCCCACGTTATGAGCCCGTCCAAAAGCGGCCTGTGCATGAAGCGGAACTTCTTGAGGTAGTGCGAGATGAAGTCGGCCTCGTCGAAGAGCGAGTACTTTATGGCCTGGCTCATGTTGATGAAGTTGATGTCGTAGTCCTCGCACGCCTTGCAGATTCCGGCGATGTACTCCTGCCCGATGAAGCTCCTGAAGTCCGCTATGCATGTGAACCCTATCGTGAGCCGTCCCTCTCCGCCGCTTTTGTTCTTCAGTTCCGCGAGAAATTCCCGCCTCCTCGTTGTCTCCTGGTTCATCTTTTTTTTCTCCTTCTCCCCAAATTATGCAAAATTTCACTTGTTTTGCGTGCCTATATTTTACATCTTCGTTAAAGATTGCAATATTTTACCACAATTTTGACGGTAAAATATATTAGAACAGATTTTTCTTTTATTTAATCTGTAAAATCTCCAAAAACTCCAAAAAATTTCACCTAAAAAAATTCATATTTTTCATTTCAAATTTGACTTCCAGAAAATAAAGTTAGATTTGAACAATGTCGCAATTGTCCATTTTTAACTGGAACTTGAATGATTGCGACAATTTTTTTCAAGCAAAGGTCAATACAAAATGGAGGTACATATGAAAAAAGAAAAGAATTTCGTCAAGAAACTTCTTGCTGGATTCTGCGCGGCATCGCTGCTTTTCGGCGCGCTCTCGTGCTCAAGCGACAGCGACGACGACGAGGATGGAACGGTCACGACGGAGAATGACGGTGGAGACAGCGAAAACACCGACGGCGATGGTGATGGTGATGGTGATGGTGAGGAAAATCCAGTTCCGACAATAACTGGAAATTTCTATCCTGCTGCAGATTCAACAAATGCTTTTGTCGATACGGACTTGTATGTCGTATACGATACTGACATCGAAATCGACCGTGAAGCAACTGCTAAAATCACGATTTCTGACGGCACAAACACCGATGAAATTGCTGTTGCGGATGAAACTTACAAAGTAGACGGCTGCAACAAGACGACTGCTGATGTAAAAGTCAACAAAGAACTCGTTTTGGCTTCGGGAAAAACGCTCGTAATCAAGCCGCACTCGATTCTTACAGCCGGAACAAAATATACTGTCACTGTCCCAGCCGGCATCGTAAAGAATCAGGAAGCAAAGTCTTGGTCGTTCACGCCAAAGGCAATTTCTGCTCCTGAAAGCAAGGTCATCACTGTCGGAACAGACTGTGCTTCTATCAATGGTGCTCTCAAATTAATCGGCTCCGATGAAGGCGACTGGACAATCAATGTTCCATCTGGAAACTATCATGAAATCCTCGGATATTACGGAAACGCGAACCTCACACTTGTCGGTGCTGACTCAGAATATGGAACTTCCACAAAGGTTTACTGGAACAACAGCCAGGCTCTCGGAAACTCTCAGAGAACACGCCAGTCTTTCATCTGGGAAGGCGGCAACCTTACAATCAAGAACATGTCGTTCCAGAATACTGCAAACCGTGCAGAGGAAGGCAATGTAAACATTCAGGCTGAGACTCTTTACTTTGACTGCAAAAAAGACCTCGTAGTCTACAATTCTTCATTCTCTAGCTATCAGGATACATTGCTTCTCGGAAACAATGGTGGTCGCGCATGGTTCTACAAATGCTATATCGCTGGCGATGTTGACTTCATCTGGGGATACGCAGATGTCGCATTGTTCGAAAATTGCAAAATCGTTTGTCTTGCAGACGGAATCAAGAACGATGCAAAAATCTTCGCTTCACGCACAGTTTCTACTGATGCAAAGACAGCAAAAGGCTTTGTTCTCCTCAACAGCGATGTAACGATTCAGGACGGCTGTAAGGCTGCTTACGGACGTTCTTCTGGAGCAGATACACAGGCTTCCGTCATCAACTGTACATTCACTACAGAAGGTGAAGGAAAACTTGACACCGCTCTTTGGGGAAGTGCTTCTGACACAGTTGTCTACGAGCCGAACGGCGAGATGGCTGTAGGATACAAAGATTACGGCAACACTCTCAACGGTTCACCAGTCGATACTTCTTCAAGAAAAGACAATACGGACTCAATGACAGAGCGCCTTGTAAACCGCGAGTACAACGGACGCTACACGATTCTCAACAGATACTACAACAAGACTGACAGCGTTTATGCAGCAAACGATTCAGACTGGGATATTTCATCTTATGAGACGGAATTCGGTGCAGCTGCTGAGGATTCAAACACGAACATCTATGTAGACCCTGTTTACACAGAAAATGTTGTTGGCGGTAATACAGTGCAGCTTACACCTTCGAGCAAAGTTGCTGGACTTACATACACTTATGCTTCAAGCGATGAGAGCATTGCGACTGTTGACGCAAACGGTCTTGTTACAACAGTTTCAGGAAAAGAAGGCTCAGTCACAATCACGGTAACAGCATCAAACAACAAGAAAGACACTGCTGTTGTCGGCGTAATCGCTTCTGTTGTCGAGGCAACGGGTGTTTCCGTAACCGCAGAGAGCGCTTCTATGGCTCGCTATGCAGTTCAGAATCTTACAATCACAGTTTCACCGGAAGATGCAACTGACAAGTCTGTTACTCTCACAACTTCTGATTCGAACCTCAAATTCTACGACCCTGAGTCAAAGGCTTTCGTAACCGAGCTTACAACTTCTGAGTCAACAGTTCAGATTTGGGCAAGTGCGGAAGTTTCGAATGCGACAATCACGGCAAAATCTGCGGCAGTCGCAAGCGCAACAGAAGGTACTGTAACTGTTTCCACAACAACTGGAGTCACATCATATACAGCCGCAGAAGCGTGGGCTCGTGGTGGTAATGCTAATGGAACAATAAATTTCCAGAATGAAGCGAGCGGAACTTGGGAAGACATGCTTGTTGTCAGCGGTGCGGTAATTGGAACTAATAAGTCAAAATTCCAGGTTTCATCAGCTGAAAGAATCCAGGCAAGAAATACTAAGTTGTATATTCCTGTTACAGGTGCTTCTACTATAGAGATTGCCCTGACAGGTGCATTCGAATCGTCAGATTCTTCATACTTCGCGATTGGCGATGCGACAACATCAAGTTTCACAGCAAGTGAAGACAATATGACTTTCACTTATACATATACTGGTGATTCAACAGGAACTGTTACAGGTTCTGATTTGTCTAGCACTCTGACACTCGGAACATCAAAAGGTACAAAGGGGTCAATTGATACCTCTGCTACATACCTTATTGTTCATATTGCAGGAACAACAGACCGCTACATTTCGGCAATCACAGTGAAGGCAAACAACTAACTTAATCTAACCTCTCCCGCCGTGCGGAGTCAAAAACACGGCATTTTCCCCCGCGACGCATTCTTGCGCTGCGGGGGATTTTTTTGTGGGTGCGGCAAATGAGACTTGGGAACTCTGATAAAACTTTGACAAAAGAAAGATTTGTGGTAGATTAGAGAAAGAGGAAATCCACGGCACCGTGGCTCGCCTCTTTTAGAGCTAAAAGCCTATCCGAAGCTTGCAACTTAGAGGGTAGGCTTTATCCTTTTTCTGTCCTTTTTCAATCACTTGAAGAGGTTCAGTGTCGTAACAATCAAAGTCAAAATTGCGACTATCAACATCGCGCATTCATACTCGCTCATGCTACGCAGTCCTCCCATTCTATGAAAATGAGAGGCAAGCCACCCTGTGCTATGGATTCCCCCGATGAATACAGTCTAGCGGAATTGCGGAATGTTTTTCAATGCTGGGAGACGGCGGTGTTTTTCGTCGGTAAGGTTGTTTGGACGACGAGCGAACCTTGAAAATTCTGATGAAACTTTGACAAAAGGAAGATTTGTGGTAGATTAGAGAAAGAGGAAATCCACGGCACCGTGGCTCGCCTCAGTTTATGCTAAAAAGCTCGCCGAGTCGTCACACTTTGGGCGGGCTTTATTTTTGCCCTACAAGAAAAACTTGAAGAGATTGAGCGCATCTATAATCAAGCCAATAATCGCAATAACTAGCATCGCTTTTTCGTACTTTGTCATATCAGCGCGTCCTCCCATTTCATGAAAAAATGAGAGACAAGCCACCCTGTGCTATGGATTCCCGATAGATTTAGTTTAGATAATGCGAAAATGGTTGTCAATCAACACAAACAGCCCGCTCTTTGTCAGGCAACCGGCAGGGGGCGGGCTGTGTTGTTTATGGGACAATGTGCGATTGATTTTTAGAGGGAATGTGGTATAGTTAATTATCGTTTACGTCAGAGATAGCCACTGCGGTGTTTCCTTAAAAGGATTCTGCGACAGAGGAGTGCTGCCCTCTAACGATGTTTATCGCTCCTGCTCTTTTGCAGGAGTTATTTTTTTATATGTTGAATGTCGGCCTACAAAAAAACTTTGTGTCATTGCCGTACTTGATACGGCAATCTAAAAAACACATGCGGACTATACTTTAGGATTCCCGCATGCGTT
>CAMHLH010000011.1 GCA_946185925.1 uncultured Treponema sp. | reverse complement strand
CCAACCCGACAGTGGACGCGGTTTGAATTACATGGCAGCGCGATTGGGGAAAAATACTGATATATAAGGAAGAAAGTGTGAAAGATCAAAAAACGTTTTCAAGACTGTTTATCCTGCTCGACATGACATGCTTTGTATATTTTGTTAGTGGGCGTATTCTTTTTGAAACGGGGATTGAAAAATCAAATTCCGTGAAATTCCAATTTTAATTCGTAAAACTTTCTTGTTTATAGCTTGTTTCTCGGTCAATATTCTATAATGAATGGCGGTGCGGAATTTTCGAATCTGCATCGGGAATCGGCATCGCCGCCCATTTTGGAAAATCAGAGGAAATAAATGAAAGAAATCACACTCGAAGCGTTCGGTGGAAAAGCCGACGGAAAATTCAACAACACAGGCGCGTTCGCCCTCGCTTTCGCGGAATTGGCAAGAAACGGCGGCGGAAAGCTCACTCTCTCGAAAGGCGTTTGGTCTACAGGCCCAATCGACATTCCTTCGGACACTACATTGGAAATTTCGGAAGGCGCGGAAATCTCGTTCATATTCGACCCGAACCTTTATCCGCCGGCTTTCACCCGCTGGGAAGGCGTCGAATGCTACGCCATGCACCCGCTCGTGTTCTCTTCGCACACGAAGAACGTCAAAATCACGGGAAAGGGAACGATAAACGGAAACGGCGAGCCTTGGTGGAAGCTCAAGAAGGCCAAGAAGGATGCCGGCCAGACAGAGCCTAAGGATTCCTACGAGAAGATTTTGGCTTCAATGAACCCCGGCTACGAGAACCAGCCGGGCGGCGGCGGTGGAAGGGAAATCCAGTTCCTGCGCCCAAGCCTTGTCGAAGTCTCGTTCGCCGAGAATGTCACAATCGAGGGCGTGACGATAAAGGATTCTCCGTTCTGGACAGTCCATCCGCTCTATGTGAAGAACATCACGCTCAAAGACCTCCACATCGAAAACCCGTACACGGCTCCGAACACGGACGGAATCGACGTGGACTCTTGCGAGAACGTCCTTATCGAAAACTGCTTCGTGTCTGTGGGCGACGACGGAATCTGCATCAAGTCAGGCTCTGGCCCTGACGGAATCAGAATCAACAAGCCGACCGTGAACGTGGAGATAAAGGGCTGCACTGTGAGGAACGCGCACGGCGGAATCGTGCTCGGCTCGGAGACTGCCGCCGGAATGAGCGGAATCCACGCCAGCGACTGCGATGTTTCTGGAACCGACCGCGGAATCAGAATCAAGTCCAGAAGAGGAAGGGGCGGCGACATCAACGACATAGAGTTGAAGAATCTCGTGATGAACGACACTCTCTGCCCGATAGCGATGAACATGTACTACAAGTGCGGAATCACCGACCAGAAGTCGCCTCTGTTCAGCTTGGAGAAGCAGCCTGTCACGTCCGAGACTCCGCGCATCCACAATGTGAAAATCATCGGCTGCAAGGGAACCGGCTGCAAGGCTTCCGCGGGCTTCATCGTGGGACTTCCGGAGATGCCAATCGACAATCTCGAAATCCGCGACTGCTATTTCACTACCGACGAGAAATCAGACCGTTCCCCAATGGAAAGCGACATGTTCTACGGACTCCCGGAAGTCACGGAAAAGTCGTTCAGGATTCTGAACGCTCCTGGACTCAAGCTTGAGAACGTGAAGATAGAAGGTCCAAAGGAAACGTTCATCTATAAATAGAAAAATAGAAAAAAAATTCTTGCTGCTTCGGAGGTCATTGTGAAAATCCTGAGATTCCTTTTTTCGGCTTTTGCATTTTCTGTTTTGGTTTTTTCCTGCTCTTCAAAAAAGGGCGATGTGAAGACTGACAACAAGAAGGTCATAACTGTCGGATACGCCCAGGTCGGCCACGAGTCGGATTGGCGCATTGCCAACACAAAATCGTTCAAGGACACGTTCACGGCCGAGAACGGATACAACCTGATTTTCGTTGATGCCGACAACTCCCATGACAAGCAGGTTGAGGCCATGCGGGATTTCATTGCCAAGAAGGTGGACTACATCGTTTTGGCGCCCGCTGTCGAGACCGGCTGGGACGACATCTTGAAGGAGGCGAAAGCCGCGGGAATCCCCGTGATTCTTTCCGACAGGCAGCTGAAGGTGTCTGACGAGTCTCTCTATCTTTGCTGGGTCGGTGGAAACTTTCTCCGGGAGGGACGCGAGGCCGTAAAGTGGCTCGACCGCTATCTGGAAAAGGCTGGACGCTCCGAAGACATCATAAACATCGTCGACTTGCAGGGCACCCTCGGCTCTTCCGCCCAGAAGGGGCGCACGAAGGGAATCGCCGAGGGCATCAGAAACCATGAGAGTTGGCGGCTTGTTGCGAAAGAGAGCGGCAACTTCAATCAGGAAGGCGGGCGGCAGACCATGGCCAAAATCATCAGCGAAGTGGGCGCGGACAAAATCGACGTCCTGTTCGCCGAGAACGACGACATGGCCTGGGGCGCGATCGATTCTCTGAGGGCTGCCGGCAAGGAACCGGGCAAGGATGTGATTGTGATAAGCTTCGATGCCGTGGGGGAGACTTTCAAACGGATTTTGAAAGGCGAAATCAACTGCACCTGCGAGTGCAACCCCCTGCACGGACCGAGGGTGGACGAGATTATAAAGACCCTCGAAAGGGGAGAGTCTGTGGACAGAATCCAATATGTTTCGGAGGGCGTGTTCGACATTCAGAATGCCGCGGCGGCCCTTCCTACAAGAGCCTACTGAAATCAGACCTTGAACTGTTCTATCTGCTTTCCGATTTCGTCGATTGAAAGACCGACTGATTCGGAAAGGTTGTCGAGTATGGTCGATGTGTCGCGGATTCGCTCCGCGCCTTCGTTCATCTTCGACATCTTGTTGAAGAATTCGCCGGTCTCCTCTTTGAGACTCGTTATTATCCGCTGAATTCCTTCGCTGCTCTCCGTCATTTCCTCGGAACTGCTCTTTACCGAGATTGTCTTTTCCTTCATCGAGTCGAGCGATTTTCCAACCTGCTTCGAGCCGTTCGACTGTTCTTCGAGCGCTTCCTTTATGTTGTTCACCACTTCGCTTGTCTCTGTAATCTGCCTTGAGACCACGGAGAACGATTCCTTTGAAAGCTCCGACGCGCGCACCATGGCTTTTATGGATTCGTCGATTTCCTTCAATTGTTTTCCTATGGATTTTGACTGGTTTGAGGATGTTTCCGACAACGCCCGGATTTCGTCCGCGACCACGCTGAATCCTCTTCCTGCGTCCCCCGCGTGCGCGGCCTCGATTGCTGCGTTCATGGCGAGCAGGTTTGTCTCGCTGGCTATCATTGAGATGGCGGTGTTCGCCTCCCTCAGAAGTTTGCTTTCCTCTTCGATTTTCTTTATCCTCTCGTTCACGTCGTTCTGCTGCCTGCTTCCTTCCGCCGCGCTCTCCGTGAGCCTGCCGAACGAAACTGCCATTCCGTCCATTGAATTGTTGACGGCCGCTATGTTCTCAATCATCTCTTCGATTGCGGCCGAGGCTTCCTCTATGTTCCTCGCCTGCTCCTCGATGTTCGCCCGCTGAGACTCTATCTTCGCCGTGATTTCCTGGACCGCGTTCGACGTTATTGAGACTTCGTTCGCGTGGTTCGTGAAGTCCGCGTTTATCTCGTGGATTTCCGTGAGAATTTCTGAAATAGAATGGTTTGTCTCTGAAATCTGCGTCTTTAGGTCGTTGCCGGTGGAGCTCAGGATGTTCTTTGAAAGTTTTATTTCGGATATTATCTGCTGGAGTTTTTCGGAGAATCTGTTGAAACCGCTCACCACGTCTCCTATTTCGTCCTCCGAGGCGTGCGGGATTCTCTTCGTCAAATCCGCGCTTCCAGTCGCTATCTCGTTTATCGATTTTTTCACTTTGACGAGCGGCTTGAACATCTTGTTGAGCATGGCGACCGCTCCGATTATTGCCACCGCTATCGAAACCGAAATCGTCAGCAGCATGGCGAACGACATTTTCTGCAACGTGCCGAAGTAGTCAGAATACGGAGCCTCGCAGATTACCGACCAGTCGCAGCTTGAACCGACAGGCTGGTAGGCCACCGCCATCTTCACCCCTTTGTCCGTCGTGTAGCTGCCCCATGAGGACTCCCCCTTGCAGATGCTCCTGACGAGGTTCGCGTAGTCGCTTTCATCGTTGTCGCTCAGCCTTATCTTGATGTTCGCCTTTCCTTTTATTTCCTCGATTTTTTCGGAGCCTACGACCATCCCTGATTTTCTGTTCACGATTTTGGGGTGCGAATTTTTTCCAATCGTTATCGAAGAGCAGATTGCGCTCATCCTGTCCGCCTTCACGATTGCGTAGACGGCTCCGGCAGGCTGCAGCTCCTCGTCGAAAATCGGGCTTGAGTAGAACATCGCCAGGTTTCCTGAAATATCGTCCGGGTCCGTTATCGATTTTTTTCCGAGCATGGTGCTTTCGTATGCGGGCGTTCCGTCAAAGTCCTGCCTTTTCCCGTTTTCGTCGAACGTGTAGCCGAAAGCGTCGAAAGCCGAGACCATCATGTAGTTCTTGTCCATTGCCGTGGTCGATTTGGACATGAATTTGATTTTCTCCTTCATTGGAACGTAGGAGTCCCTCATGTAGTCCAACTGCGCCAGCGTTCCCAGCATCCTGAATTCCTTCTGGTTCATGTCCTCAATCTGAATCGAAATGTTCTTCGCGATTGTTTCCATTGTCGTCTGAACTGAAGATTCCATTTCCGAACTGGACATTTTGAAGGGAATCAAACCGATTATGATGTTTGAAACGACAACGACTGCGAGGGTTGCTGCCAACAGCTTTGCCTTCACGCTTTTGATTTTCATTTTTTTACCTCAGGGATTTTGATTTTCCATTTTACACCTGAATTCTGATTTTCACATTGATAAACATGCTATAATTTTTTTATGAAAACGATTATTTACAACGCTCGTTTGGTCGACGCGAAGATTGACTCGCAGGGCATGGTCGTCTGCGAGAACGAAAAAATAGAGGCCATTTTTCTCGGCGATTTTTCCACCGTGGAGAAAGCAAGGAAGGCAGCCGGTGAAAGCTCTGGTATGGATTCGTTCATGGACGCGGAGGGGCTTGCGCTGCTTCCTGCCTTCATCGACATGCACGCGCATTTCAGGTATCCGGGCCAGACCCAGAAAGAGGATTTGGATTCAGGCTTGGCCGCTGCGAGGAACGCGGGATTCGGCACACTTGTTTTGATGCCGAACACGAATCCGGTCGTCTCGAACCGTAAAATTGCGCTTTCCGTCATGGAAGAGGCTCGAAAAATCAACGAAAAGAACGGAGCGAGAACGAGGATTTTCCAGACGGTGAGCATAACGAAGGATTTTGGGGGAATCGACACATCCGCAATCGACGAACTCGACTCGAAGGCTTTTCCGGTCATTTCCGAGGACGGCCACGATGTCGGCTCCGCTTCCGTCATGCTCGAAGGCATGGAGAAGGCGGGCAGGAAGGGGATAATCGTCGCCTGCCACTGCGAGGACGTGGAACTTGCCAAGACCGCCCGTCCGTTCAGGCAGGCCGCGCTCAAGCTCATGAAGGAGAACGGCATTCCGGCGGGAATATTCAACGTGGAGCTTCCGAACGTGCCTGAAAGCGTGAACGCCGAAATCGACAGGAATCTGACACGCGCAAACGAGATTCTCGCCCTCGCCGAGGACGCCGCCACCGAGCGGAACCTTGAGATTGCCGCCCTCGCAAAATGCCACGTCCACATCTGCCACTGCTCCACGAAAGTCAGCATGGACGCCGTGCGGAACGCGAAAGCCCGCGGAATCGACTGCTCTGTGGAAGTCACGCCGCACCATCTGGGGTTGACGGGCACGGCTCTTCCGAACATCCGCGCGCTCGTGAATCCGCCGCTCAGAAGCGAGAGCGACAGACGGGCGTTGATTGAGGCTCTGCGCGACGGAACTGCCGACTGCATCGGAACCGACCACGCGCCGCACACGATGGAAGACAAGGCGGCAGGCTCTCCAGGCTTCACGGGACTTGAGACTGCGTTCGCCGTCGTGAACACGGTTCTCTGCAAAGAGGAGGGCTTCTCCTTGAGCCGCCTTTCCGAGCTGATGAGCGCGAACCCGGCCAAGCTCCTGAAAATCGACATCGGCCGCTTGGAAGTCGGAAAGATGGCGGAATTCGCGCTTGTGGACCCGGACGAGGAATGGACTGTTTCTGCCGCGGATTTCAAGTCGAAGGGAAAATCGACTCCGCTTGAGGGAAAGAAACTCGTGGGAAAAGTCCACGGAACGATTTTCGCTTGATTTTGAATTGGCGGAAAAAATGGATGAATGATTAAGGAATATTTAATGGAAGAATTGAAAGAAGAAGAGAAAGGAAAATTGGAAAATTCAATTGTGGAAGGAATGGATTCAAGCGATGACGGACAGCCGCCGGTGGGCGACAAGACAGCCCTCGTCACGATTATCGGGCGGCCGTCGGCTGGAAAGTCCACGTTCTTGAACACGGCTTCGGGGGAGCCTGTCTCCATCGTCTCGGCGATTCCTCAGACGACCCGAAACGCCATCCGCGGCATCGTGAACACGTCGCTTGGCCAGCTCGTCTTCGTGGACACTCCTGGCTACCACGACTCGGAAAAGAAGATGAACCTCCGCATGAGGAACATCGTGGCCGACCAGCTTGAGAATTCGGACTTGATTCTCTACATAATCGACTCCACAAGAACCTGCGCGGAGGAGGAGCGGCTCATAACCGCCCTGCTCGAAAAGCACCAGAAGAAAATCGTCGTTGCCATAAACAAAATCGACGAGAAGAATTCGATGAAGGAGAGCGCGAGGAAATTCGTTTCATCTCATCTTTCCGAAATTCCAAAAGAGAAAATCCTCGAAATATCGGCGAAGAACGACGAAGGCATAAACGATGTCTTGAAAGCCCTCTACGATTTGGCTCCTGTGGCTCCGCATTTGTATTCGGAAGAATTCTACACCGACCAGGAAGTTGATTTCAGAATAGCCGAAGTCATCAGGGAACAGGCGATAAACCGCCTTGACAAGGAGATTCCGCACTGCGTCTACGTCAAAATCGCCGACATGGAGATGCGCACCCCAACAAAAATGTGGTGCCGTGCATTCCTCTGTGTTGAAACTGAAAGCCAAAAAGGCATCGTAATCGGCAAAGGTGCGTCGATGATAAAGACAATCCGCGTGGAAAGCATCAAGGCGCTCAGGAAGATTTTCGACTACAAAATCGACCTCGATTTGCAGGTGAAAGTCGAGAAGGGCTGGCGGCAGAAGGACGGAGTCTTGGACAGAATATTGCGCTAGAAAGCGAAAGACCTGCGGATTGCAGAAAATGCGCCGCAGGTCTTTTTGTTTGCATTTGCTTTTTTTATCTGATTTCGACTTTTCCGTCGGAGTGCGCGATGAACGCGGTCGGGCGGAGCTTGGTGAAGAAGCCCACTTCAACCACTCCGGCGATTTTCGCTATCTCGTCTTCCATTTTCTTCGGGTCCACGGGATTTTCCCATGTGCAGTCGAGAATCTGGTTGCCGTTGTCCGTGATGACAGGTCCGCATTTCCTGACGCCCTCGCGGAGGACGCACTTCGCGCCGAGTTTCGCCAACGCCTTTTCAATCGGCAAGCGGGCGTTTCCGACGATTTCCACCGGGAGCGGGAATTTCGTGCCTTCCGTTGCCACCGACTTGGACTCGTCGGCGACGATTGCGTAGGCTTTCGAGTTGTACGCCACGATTTTTTCGAGGAGCAGGGCGGCTCCGCCTCCTTTTATGAGGTTGTTCTCGCCGTCGATTTCGTCGGCTCCGTCAATCGTCAAGTCGAGTTCCCCGCCAATCGCCCTGTCGTTGAGCGTGTAGACCGGAATGCCCAAATCCTTACAGCAGTTCTCCGTCTGGAAGCTCGTGACGACCGCCTTGATGTCCTTGAGCGTTCCGTCCTGGATTCTCTCTGCAAGTCTCTTCACGGCCGGAAGGGCGGTGCTGCCGGTTCCGAGTCCGATTTTCATGCCGGAGAAGATTTTTCCCTGTTCGATTAGTGTGTCGATTGCGGTCGTGGCCGCAAGGACTTTCTGTTCGTCTTTTGTCATTTTCTCATGTCCCCATAAAAATTCGCTTGCGTCAAAAAACTGAAAACCTCTGTTTAATCAACTTCTCTCGTAAATTCCCTTGAACATTTTGAACTGCTCCTCTCCCTGGTACTGGAGCATCTTGAGTCCGTTCGTGACCTTGCAGCCGGCTTCCTTCGCCCTCTTCATGATTGGAGTCACGTTCGGCTCGTACACGATGTCGAAGAGCAGCTCCTTGCCGGTGAAGTCGTAGAACCAGAGCGGGTCGTTGTTCTCGTTCGGCTCTTCCGTGGAATTCATGCCCTTTGAGGTTGTCTGAACGATGATGTCCGAGTGGGACTGGATTTGCGGAATGCAGTCGGCTCCAAGACCCGCGAATTGGCATCCGTAGATTTGGGCGAGCTTCCTTGCCTTGAGCTTCGTCCTGTTGCAGATGAGGACTTCCGCTCCGAGTTTCTTGAGCGCGTAGATGATGGCCTTCGCCGCTCCTCCCGCTCCGATGACAGAAACTTTTTTCCCCTTCAAATCGGATTTTCCCACAAATTCCACCAAGGCCTTTCTGAAGCCGGTGTAATCCGTGTTGTAGCCCCTCCAGAATCCGCCTTCGTTTATGATTGTGTTGCAGGCTCCAATCTCCTTCGCGGTTCCGTCAATCTCGTCCAAGAGCGGCATGATTTCTTCCTTGTGTGGAACCGTCACGCTGTAGCCCTTGAAGTTCATTTCGTTCGCGAAATCGAACGCTTCCTCTGCAGTCTCCGCCTTGAACGGTACATAGACCGCGTTAAGATTTTCTTCTTCGAATTTTCCGTTGTGGAGGGCGGGGGAGCCTGTCGCCTTGAGTGGGAATCCTGTTATTCCGTAGAGCTTCGTCTCTTCGTTTATCGATTTGAAGCGGTAGAGTTCCCTGAGCGTCTTCGGGTCGGTGTGCCCTATTGCCATGAGGTTCTCGGAAAGCTCCCTCGGCGATGTGAACGAAAGGTAGGAATGGAAACGTTCCGCCAGAATCCTTGTTGGAAAGCCGAATGTTCCCATGGCGCAGATTATCTGTGAAGTGTTCTTGAGCTTGTCGGTGACTTCACGCGCGAGGTTCGTTATGTCCGAAAGCCCGTGCGGCATGAAGGCGATTTTTGGGATTTCGTAGCCTGTGGTCCTCATCTTGTCCAGCCTTTCGACTATGTTCGTGACCGGATTCTTCATGTCGTGGTATGAGCGGATTATCCTTGTTCCAAAGGCGAGGGCCGCGTCCTGTAGGCTAGGCACATAGAAGTCGTCCTCGAAATCGACGTATGCGAAATTCTTGCTGGGGTCCTGCTTTGCGAAGGCCAGCGCGCGCGCGAAAAGTTGCGTCCTGCTCGCCTCTCCCTCGTCGAATTTTCCACCGTCGGCGACCCTTCTTATCGTTAGTATGGTCGGAAGTCCGACTTGCGAGGGAAAGTCCCTCACGTTCAGTCTCTCGTCCTCGTCCAGCCAATCGACCCTGAGTTCCACAAGGTCTATGTAGGGTCTGTATCTGTCGGCAATCTCAAGGTCTTCCTCAAGAGTCGTTCCTGTCAAGCATAAGCAAATCAAAGGCTGCGCCATTTTCGTCTCCCTTTTTAACTCTGTCGGACACATTCAATCCGCACGAAAACAATATCATAAAAGTGGATATCAAAAAACTTCAAATCTGGTATCACTTAAATTGAATAAAAATGAATATATAACTAATACCAGGCGGTGATTAAAGTTCTCGGATAGATTAAAAAAAGAGGTTCGGATTATGAAAAAGATTCTCAAATCAATTTTTGCAGTTGCGGCTGCCCTTTCTTTTTTCGGATGCAACGGGAAGAAGGAGAGCGGCGACAAAAAGGAAACTTTCAGTGAAGTAAAAATCTATTCGATAATACACGAGGAGGAAACGCAGGCCCTGTGCGAGCTTTTCACGAAGAAGACCGGCATTCCGGCTACGTTCCTGAGGGCTTCCACGGGCGAGCTTGTGAACCGCGTCATCTCCGAGAAGGACAATCCGCAGGCCGACATTCTGCTCGGCGGCGCGACGAACTACCACATACAGGCAGCGGAGAAGGGCGCGCTCGAAGTCTACAAATCCCCGCTCGCCGAGAACGTTCCCGCTTTCGCGAAGTCGAAGGACGATACCTACACCGGCTTCTGCGTGCTTTCGCTCGGAATCGGCGTGAACAAGAAAAGGTTCGCCGAGAAATTCCCCGGCGTCGATTTTCCAAAGACCTGGGAGGATTTGCTGAATCCGGCTTTCAAGGGCGAAATCGTCCTGACGAACCCGGTCGCTTCCTCCACGGCATATCTTTTCGTGCAGGACCAGCTGCAGCGTCTCGGAAAGGAGAAGGGCTGGGAATACCTGAAGACTCTCGCTCCCCTTGTCGGCCAGTTCCCGGATTCAGGCTCGGCTCCTGCGAAGTTGATTGGAACGGGCGAGTACGCTTTGGGAGTCTCCTACATCCACGCGCTCGCGAAGTACAAGGCGGATGGATTCGACGTCCTCGCAATCGCGCCTCCAGAGTCCGTGGGCGATGTGGACTGCATTTCAATAATGAAGAACACGAAGAATCTGGAGGCCGCGAAGAAATTCGTGGACTTCATGCTCTCCAAAGAGGCTCAGGAATTGATGAGCTCGATAGACTTCACACTTCCAGTGAATCCTGACGCTGTTGGCGCTGAAGGTTCAGTTCCGCTCTCTCAAATCGACTTGATAAAATACGATTCAGCCTTGGCCGCTAAAGAGAAGGACGAGGTTCTCGAAAAGTGGACAAAAGAAGTAAAATAGCGGAAAAATTCAGCTTTTGAAAATGAAATCGAAATCTCTGTCGCTTTTCTGGATGACCACCATTCTCTACATATCGGCCTGCATCGTCTTCCCTCTGGTCTGCGTGGCGCTCTCCGTCACGCCCTCTGATTTGAGGAAGGTGTTCTCGACCGACGTGTGGCTCACCGCGATGGGAAACACTGCGCTCGAATGCGTCTGCTCGTCCACGCTCTCGGTTCTCGTCGGCTACATTTTCGCCTATGCGGTGGTGAAGGGCGACATTCCGTTTTCAAAAATTTTCCGGGCGGTTCCCATAATCCACTTGGTCACGCCGCCGTTCGTCGGTGGGCTTTCTTTCATTCTGCTCGTGGGCAGGCAGGGCTTCATCACGAAGACGCTTCTGGGGCTCGACGTTTCGCTCTACGGCTTCTGGGGGCTTTTGATTTCGCAGGTGCTCTGCTTCTTTCCAATCGCCTACATGATTTGCGCGGAAACGCTCCGCGGCATGAACCCGAACTACGAGCAGGCCGCCTTGGGCATGGGGGCTTCCCGCCTTCGCATCTTCCTCACCATAACGCTTCCTCTCTCGCTTCCGGGCATCCTTTCCGCCCTGCTTTTCATCGCGGTCTCGGTCCTTTCCGACTTCGGAAACCCGATGATTGTGGCAGGCCGCTTCCGTGTCCTCGCCGTGGAAATCTACACGCAGCTCACCGGTTGGATGAATGCCGGAATTTCCGCGTCGATAGGGCTTGTGCTTGTCGTTCCGAGCGTCCTCCTTTTTCTCGCCCAGAACAGTCTTGTGAAGAAGAACGCCAAGAAAACCGCCACAATCGGAGGAAAAAGCCAGTTTCTGCCGTCGAAGAAATCGTCGCTCCCCACCCGGATTTTCCTGACCGTCTTCTGTCTTTTGATTTCCCTTGCCGTCCTGCTGCAGTTCGTCGCCATCATCTTCGGCGCGTTCCAGAAACTTTGGGGAATCGACACCAGTTTCACGCTCAAGCACATCCAGTCTGTCTTGAATTATTCAACAGAACTAAAAAATTCCGTGTTCTTCGCTTTTTTGGGCGCGTTGATTTCCACTTTTTTCGCCTGCCTCTCCGCCTTCATCGTCTCAAGGACGGATTTGAAGATGAAAAGGTGCATCGACATTTTCGCGCAGATTCCTGCCGCTGTTCCCGGCTCGCTTTTTGGACTCGCGTTTTCCTTGGCGGCGAACGCTGTCGGCTTCAAAAATTCCGCCGCGTTGATTGTGATAGCGATTTCCGTGGGCTTCCTTCCTTTTTCGTACAGGATAATGACTTCGGTGCTTTCTCAGATAAAGACGACGCTTGACGATGGGGCGACTTCGCTTGGGGCTGGAAAAATCAGGGGACTCTTCACAGTCCTCCTTCCCATTTCATCCGGCGGAATCTTCTCCTCGTTCCTCTATGATTTTGTGCGCGGGGTCGGTACTATGAGCGCTGTCATCTTCCTTGTCTCCTTCAAAACCCCTCTGACTTCCATAAAAATACTGAATCTTGCGGAGGAGGGCTTTTGGGGCAAGGCCGCTTCGCTCGCGCTCTTCCTCACGGTAATCACTTTTTCCGTGATTGGCGGGGGAAAAATTTTTGCGAAGCTGATATCCGGCATGAGGAAAAGGGAAAAATGAGTGAAAAGACAATCGAAAAAAACGCGCTTTCATTGAGGAACATCGCTTTCTCGTATGAGAACGCCTGCAAAAAAGAAAAAATCATAGACGGATTCTCGCTCGACGTGGACGAGGGGAGCTTCACCACTCTTCTAGGCTCTTCCGGCTGCGGAAAGACCACGCTTCTCAGGCTGATTTCGGGCTTTCTAAAGCCGGACTCTGGAACGATAGAAATCGATGGAGTGGACCAGGGCAGAATCGAACCCAACAAGAGGGCCGTGGGCATGGTTTTTCAGGACTACGCCCTTTTTCCGCACATGACCGTGAGGCAGAACATAGAATACGGCTTGAAGATAAAGGGCGGAAAAAAATCGCTTTTGCCTTTCTCGAAAAAGTCAGATTCAATAGAAGAAAAAGTCGTCACAATCTCCGACAAGCTTTCATTGCACGGGCTTCTTGGAAGATACCCGGACGAACTTTCGGGCGGGCAGCAGCAGCGTGTCGCGTTGGCGCGCGCCCTTGTCTTGAATCCAAAAATCCTTTTGATGGACGAGCCGCTCTCTTCTTTGGACAAGAAAATGCGGGAGACTGTGCGCGGCGAACTGAAGGAAATCCAGAAGCGGCTTGGAGTCACGACCGTCTATGTGACCCACGACCAGGAGGAGGCGCTCTCGCTTTCCGACAAAATCGCCGTCATCGACAAGGGCAAAATCATGCAGTACGGAAGCCCGAAGGAGCTTTATTTCAAACCCCAGAACCGCTTTGTCGCGGACTTCGTGGGCAAGGCGAATTTCATCGAGGAGAACGGGCGGACGTTTGTTGTTCGGCCGGAATGGTTCACGCTCGCCTCTGGAAACGATGAACGAAAAGGCGGAAAAACCATCCAGGGGCGAGTGCTTTCGTCGGAATTTCTTGGACAGAGGACGAGGTTCGTACTCGAAAGCGGAAGCCAGAAACTCACCGTGGACTTGGATTCAATCGAGGCGGCTGAAATTCAATCCGGTTCAATCATAAAAGTCTGTTTCTATTCTGAAATTTCTTTGTGAACTGCAAAATTCCATGATAAAATTATCTTCATGGACTCATTACGGATTTCAACCGGAAAACCGCTCGACGAAGGAACTTTCGTAAATTCGAAGGGCGTCAATTTTTCGGTATTCAGCAGAAACGCGACAAAGGTCTTCCTTGAACTTTTTGAGAATGAGGATTCATCGGAGCCTTTTCAGACGATAGAACTTGATCCAGAAAAAAACAGGACGGGAGACATCTGGCATGTCTTTGTCCGTGATTTGAAGCCTGGCGCGCTTTATCTTTACAGGGTGGACGGACCTTTCAATCCGTCGCATGGACACAGGTTCGATTCTACGCAGTACCTTTTCGACCCAAAAGCGAAAGCGTTCACGGTAGGTTCCGTGTTCAAGTACCTCAGGCAGGGAAAAGTCCAGTCGCTTGAAAATTGTCCGAAGAATGTCGTCGTGGACGATGCGGAATTCGACTGGGAAGACGACAAGCCGCTCAACACTCCGCTCAACAAATCGATAATCTACGAGGCTCACTTGAAGGGCTTCACGGCATCCCCCAGCTCGAACGTGGAGCATCCTGGAACGTATCTCGGTTTGATAGAAAAGATTCCGTATCTGCAGGAGCTTGGAATCACGGCCGTGGAGCTGCTCCCGATAATGGAATTCGACGAGTACGAAAACGGAAACACGAATCCGATGACCGGAGCCAGACTGAAGAATTTCTGGGGCTACTCCACAATCGGCTTCTTCGCGCCAAAGGCTTCGTTCGCTTCCGACAAGACTCCGGGAGCTGTCGTCGGCGAGTTCAAGCGGATGGTGAAGAGCCTGCACGAGGCCGGAATCGAAGTCATCCTCGATGTCGTCTTCAACCACACGGCAGAGGGCAACGAGAAGGGAATCACGCTCAATTTCAGGGGATTCGACAATTCAATCTACTATCATCTGGTGAACGACCACAAAGAATACTACATGAACTTTTCCGGCTGCGGAAACGCCGTGAACGCGAACCATCCGGTCGTGTCCGACTTCATAATCGAATGTCTCCGCTACTGGGTGCTTGAGATGCATGTGGACGGATTCAGGTTCGACTTGGCGTCGGAGCTTACGAGGGACGAGAAGGGCTTCGTCATGCAGAGCTGCCCTCTCACGTCCAGAATCTCCGAGGACTCCGTTCTCCGCAACACGAAGATAATCGCCGAGCCTTGGGACTGCGCCGGTGCCTACCAGATTGGAGGCTTCCCGGGCGGAACGAACAACCGCTGGTGCGAATGGAACGACCATTACAGGGACGGAATCAGAAGGTTCATCAGGGGCGACGAGAATCTTTCGACCGAGGCAGCCACGAGAATTTCAGGCTCTTCCGATTTGTATTCGATTTCGGGACGCAATCCGACCAACTCAATCAACTTCATAGACGCGCACGACGGTTTCACGCTGAACGACCTCGTGACCTACAACGGCAAGCACAACGAGCAGAACGGCGAGGAGAACCGCGACGGCGGCGACAACAACCTGAGCTACAACTACGGATTTGAAGGCAGCGTCTTGAACCCGAAGATAAACAGCATCCGCTTCAGGCAGATAAAGAATTTCCTCACGACGCTTTTCGTCTCGCAGGGCACTCCGATGATTGTCGCGGGCGACGAAGTGATGAGGACCCAGGGCGGCAACAACAACGCCTATTGCCAGGACAACGAGATTTCGTGGTTCAACTGGAACGATGTGGAAAGCAACCCGAAGCTTCTCGATTTCACCAAGAAATTGATAGAGATGCGCCTCCGCCACCCGGTCTTCCAGAGAAACAGGTTCTTCGGCGGGCCTTCCTCCTCGAAATTCGACAACCCTCCAGACATTGCCTGGTTCGACTTCGACGGGCGGGTGCCGGATTGGAAGAAGCTCAACCGTTTCCTCGCGTTCAGGCTTGGCGGCCGCTCGGTGGGAATCGGGGACGCGAACGAGCTTGGGCTTGAGGACAACGACTTCTACGTCGCCTTCAACATGGACATCCACGATGTGACTGTGACAATCCCACAGCCGAGCTACAACGACGACTGCAAGGTTCGGGAGTGGTTCCGCCTGATAGACACTTCCATAAGTGGCGCGGACAGCGCGCTTTCCGACGGAAACGAGGAAAGGCTGAACTCGCAGGAGAAGTATGTTCTGCCGGCAGGCTCGATTGTCGTTTTGACGGCGAAATAAACCAGCGAAATAGATATTGCAGAAAAATTTTTAAAGGAGCGAAAAATATGAAATTCAACGCACAAGAATTCAGGGAGAACCTCACGGCACGTTTGCGCCGACAGTATGGAAAGGACATTTCGCAGGCCAACAGCCATGATTTGTTCGACGCGGTGTCGGCTTCTGTTCAGGAAATCATAATGCCGGCTTGGATGGCCACAAGGAACGAGTACGAGAAGAAGCCGACCAAGCAGCTTTTCTATTTGTCGGCCGAATTTTTGATGGGACGCGCCTTGAGCAACAATCTCATCAATCTTGGAATAAAGGACGAAGTGAAGAAGGTCCTCGACGACATGAACATCAACTTCGACCTCATCGAGGACGAGGAGCCGGATGCTGCCCTCGGAAACGGAGGTCTCGGCCGTCTCGCCGCCTGCTTCCTCGACTCTCTCGCCACTCTGGATTATCCGGGACACGGCTACGGAATCAGGTACGAGTACGGAATGTTCGAGCAGAAAATCGAGAACGGCTATCAGGTTGAGTATCCAGACAACTGGCTCAAGCACAGGGACCCGTGGGAAGTCAAACGCTCGGATTTGGCGGTAATCGTGAAATTCGGCGGAGAAATCAAGTACGGAAAGACGCCTGACGGACAGGACAGGTTCTACATCGAGAACGCCGAGGAAGTCATCGCGACCCCTTACGACATGCCGATTGTCGGTTTCGACACGAACACTGTGAACACGCTCAGGCTCTGGCAGGCTTCTTCGCCTGACGGATTCGACCTGCAGCTCTTCAACGACATGAGGTACAACGAGGCCGTCTTCAAGCAGAACGAGGCCGAGAACGTGAGCCGCGTCCTTTATCCGAACGACAGCGGCCCGCAGGGAAAAGCCCTCCGCTTGAAGCAGCAGTATTTCTTCTGCTCGGCTTCACTGCAGGATTTGGTGCACAGGTTCGTCAACAACTACGGAACGGACTTCTCGAAATTCCCGGAACTCCACGCAATCCAGCTGAACGACACTCATCCGGTAGTCGCCATTCCAGAGCTCATGAGGATTTTGATGGACGAATACGGAATGGGCTGGAACGATTCTTGGTCGATTGTGGAGAAGACGTTCGCGTACACGAACCACACGATTCTCGCCGAAGCCTTGGAGAAGTGGGACATCTCCATTTTCCAGTCGCTTCTTCCTCGCATCTACCAGATTGTGGAGGAAATCAACAGAAGGTTCCTCATCGAACTCCGCGCGAAATATCCGAACGACTACGAGAAGCAGAACAGGATGTCAATCATCCACAACGGAAAAATCTACATGGCATGGCTCGCGATTCATGCCGGCTACAGCGTGAACGGAGTCGCAGAACTCCACACGAAGCTCTTGAAGGAAGTCGAGTTGAAGGACTGGTACGAGCTGTATCCTAAAAAGTTCAACAACAAGACGAACGGAATCACGCAGAGACGCTGGCTCTGCTCTTCCAACCCGGAACTTGCGGAATTCATCACGAAGAGAATCGGCCACGGCTGGGAAAAGGATTTGACCAAGCTCAAGGCTCTGGAGAAATTCGCGGACGACGAAGAGTCGCTTGACGAGTTGATGGCGATAAAACGCCGCAACAAGGACGCCCTCGTTCAGTATCTCAAGCACAAGCAGAACGAATTCCTCGACCCGGATTCGATTTTCGATGTGCAGGTGAAGCGTTTGCACGAGTACAAGAGACAGCTTTTGAACATCTTCCACATCATGTACCTCTACAATAGGCTCATAAAAGACCCGAGCTTCAATCCTCCCGCCAGGACGTTCATCTTCGGAGCGAAGTCGGCTTCCGGCTACAGAAGGGCGAAGTCGATAATCAAGCTCATCAACACAGTCGCCGAGCGCGTGAACAACGACAGGCGCGTGGGCGGAAAACTGCGCGTGGTCTTCATCGAGAACTACCGCGTTTCCGTCGCCGAGAAGATTTTCCCTGCCGCCGATGTCTCCGAGCAGATTTCGACGGCTGGAAAAGAGGCTTCTGGAACTTCGAACATGAAATTCATGGTGAACGGCGCGCTCACGATGGGTACATGGGACGGAGCGAACATCGAAATCTTCGAGGAGGCCGGAAAGGAGAACGGATTCCCGTTCGGACTTCTGACCGAGGACATCCAGAAACTGGAAAAAGAGCACGCCTACAACCCGCAGCAGTACCTTGAGCGCAACCCAGCCCTCAACGAGGTCGTGGAGCAGCTCGTGGACGGAACATACGACCCGAGCCGCCAGATTTTCAAGGAACTGCACGATTCCCTCGTGTACGGCGTTGAAGGACAGAGACCTGACGTCTACTATGTCCTCGCCGACTTTGAACTGTACGTCAAGGCGCAGGAGAAGCTCGCCGAGGCCTACAAGGACAAGAGGGGCTGGGCGAAGAAGGCTCTCATCAACATCGCCAACTCAGGAAAGTTCTCTTCCGACAGGACCATCGAGGATTATGTGCGCGACATTTGGCACATCAAGAAGGTCGTCGTGAAGGACGAGAGCATAAAGTAGGATTGACGCGATAAGACGAAAAGGCGCGCTCCGTGTTTTTTGCGGAGCGCGCCTTTTTTTACAGCTTCTCGATTTCTGAGCGTGGCAATCCCGTTATAGTTGAAATTTGCTCTATTGAAAGCCCTAGCTTGAGTGCGGACAACGCCGTCTCGATTTTGTTTTTCTCGATACCTTTTTCAATACCTTTCTCAATACCTTTCTCAATTCCCCTCTCGTAGCCCATTTCCAATCCCTCTCTTTGGGCGGCTTCCATGCTTGATATTCGGTCGCGCTCGAATATCTCCTGCCTGTACTGTGCCAACCACAGCTCTCGGCTTGAGCTGATTGACGACAATGATTTCTGTGCCTGCATGATACCTTCCTCCTTCATTGCCAATTTTTTTATGATGTCGACTTTTTTTGGGTTGTCGGCATCCCGCAGAAAAACTGCCCAATTTTCAAGCAAACTGTTGGATTCCAGACTTTTTTCAAGACTCGCCGCGTTCGGGAGTTCCACGAACACTATGTTCAGCGAATTGGACAACTCCCTGCCGTCTTTTGTCCTCATTGCGTAGCGGCTGACGGTCGTCGCTTTGTAATTTTCATCGTTTTTTCTCTGCCATGGCTTGTAGCCAAAATTCAATACGCTTATCTGGTAGACTGTCGGAGCTTTAAGCCAGCTTTCGCCTTTCCTGAGATACGTCGTCTCAAGCCTTGCGACTTGGTATTCAGCCCTCTTTCCATAGTCGTACTTCTGGTTGAACGCCTGCATTTCTATCTTGGCGGAAAGACCGTCGTTGAATATGCAGGCAACATCATAGCTCACGTTGCGTTGGCCGCTGAACTCTACGACCGCGTCGTTTGAAGTCAAACTCACTGACTTTATCGGCTTTTCGGTCGCCGCCTCAAGAAAGGACTTCAGCGCAGCCCTCGACTCCTCCGTTGGCTGTGTGAACAACGCCTTGAATGTCGAGTTTATGCATACCGTAGTTGCAGAAACAAGCTCCCAGCGGGAACCCGCCCATCAAAACGGCAGTACCGCTTCGCGGTGGCTGAGTGTTTTGATGGGCGGAACCCCGCTTCCGCTCGTTTCTGCCATTGCACTGTGAAAACTCGACTTTCGCCCTATATCCATAATTATAATGTAGAGTGAATATTTCAACTGCCAAAAAAAATCGCCTGTACAAGGACTTCGCAAGCATTTTTCAACAACGTCTTCTTGCGTGATATAATGAAAAACCGCTTTTAGGAGACAAAAATTGAAGAACGAAAAATACTTGGGCATTCTCGCCCGCCAATATCCAACCGAACAGTCGGTCATCACCGAAATCGTGAATCTGCAGGCGATTCTGGCTCTTCCGAAAGGGACCGAGCATTTTTTGACGGACATCCACGGAGAGTACGAGCAGTTCTCCCATGTGCTCAGGAACGGTTCCGGCTCGATACGGACGAAAATCGACGAGGTTTTCGGCAACACGGAGACCAGCACTGTAAAGAGAAGTCTCGCCACGCTCATCTATTATCCGAAAGAGAAGCTTGAAATCGCCAAGCAGACCGAGGAGGACATCGACGACTGGTACACGGTCACTCTCCACAGGCTCGTCGCAATGCTCAGGCGCGTTTCGTCGAAATACACCCGCTCAAAAGTCCACAAGGCCATGCCGGAGGACTTCGCGTACGTCATAGAGGAACTCATCACGGAAAAAGAGGAAGTGAAGGACAAGCAGGCCTACTACAACGAAATCCTCCAGACCGTAATCAGAATCGGAGCGGCGGAGCAGCTGATTGAAGCCCTCTGCAACATGATTCAGCATCTGGTGATTGACCATCTGCACATAATCGGGGACATCTTCGACAGGGGACCCGGCCCGCATTTGATTTTGGATTCCATATTGAACTACCACTCGCTCGACATCCAGTGGGGCAACCATGATGTCGTCTGGATGGGGGCCGCCGCGGGGAGCAAGGTCTGCATCGCGAACGTCGTCAGGCTCTGCGCCCGCTACAACAATCTGGACGTGCTTGAGGAAGGGTACGGAATCAACCTCACGCCGCTCGTCACTTTCTGCATGAAGGCGTACGGAAAGATGGACAGGCAGGCAATCCACAAGGCGATTCTAGTCATGCAGCTAAAGCTTGAGGACGAACTAATAAGGAAGAATCCTGAATTCGAGATGAACCACCGGCTCATCCTCGACAAAATCGACTTCGAGCGGAAGACGATAAACATCGACGGCAGGGAATGGAAGCTGAACGTGAAGGATTTTTCCGTGGACATGCCCACAATCGACCCGAAATGCCCCACGAAGCTCAGCGACGACGAGACGGTCGTCTTGAACAGGCTCGTCTATTCGTTCACGCACTGCGACAAACTGCAGAACCATGTGCGCTTCCTCTACAGAAAGGGCAATCTCTACAAAGTCTTCAACGGAAATCTCCTCTACCACGGCTGCATGCCGCTTGATTCGGAAGGGAAATTCCTCAAGGTGAAAATCTACGGAAAAGAAGTCTCTGGAAAAGCCCTCTACGACGAGCTTGAAGTCTGGGCGAGAAAGGGATATTTCGCGCATCCGGGCAGCAAGGACAAGGAGAGGGGCGAGAACATCCTCTGGTATCTCTGGACTGGGCCTAAATCGCCTCTGTTCGGAAAGGAGAAGATGGCGTGCTTCGAGAACATGTTCATCGACGACAAGGAAGCGAGCAGGGAGCACAAGAACCACTACTACGACGAAGTGGAGGACGAGGAGACTGTCAATTCGATTCTTGAGGAATTCGGGCTGGACACGAAGACGGCGCACATCATAAACGGCCATGTGCCGCAGGAAGTGAAGAAGGGCGACTCGCCGATAAAATGCGGAGGAAAGCTCCTCATAATCGACGGAGGATTCGCGGCCGCCTACCACGAGAAGACGGGAATCGCAGGCTACACGCTCGTCTGCAACTCTTACGGAATGCGCCTTGTCGTCCACGAGAAATTCACCAGCTGCGAGCAGGTCATCGCGACGGATTCAGACATCGTTTCCGACACGATTCAAGTGGAGAAGTTCCCTTCGAGGCACCATGTCGCCGACACCGACCGCGGAATCGAGCTGAAGGAGCAGATTTCCGAGCTTGAGGAACTTCTGGCGGTGTACCGGAAAGGCGTCAGGTTCTATTCAGAAAGCTAGGAGGAAAGGGGGAGTGTGGATTTTTTGAAAATCCGCTTCCCCTTTTTACTTATAAGGCTTGCTTTCAACTCTGATTATGTCGGTTGAGGCTTCGTATTTCATGTTTGGGGTCCTGTAGATGGATTTTGCGAATTTCACATCGAATTCGACAATGTCCTTTTCGTGTTTCTCCATCCATTCCTTCGCCTTGATGAAGCATTCCTGGGCTTTTCCGCTTCCCTCCGCTTCGCCTTCCTCTTTGAACGACCATGCAATTGACTTGCCGTCGTGGAGATTCTGCAGCGTGACGTAAAGCGGCTCAATCGACAGCGAATAGTTTCCTATTATGAGGACATTGCCCTTGTTCGGCAGTTCCTCTGCTTTGTTGGCTTTGTCGCCTTCGTCCAAGAGAAGTTCGAATTCCTTGTCCCTGTCGAAAACCTGGAACTGGTTTTTGTATGCAGACTCGTAGTAGCTGTTGTCGCACAGCACCGTCTTTAGGCCGTTGTCGTATTCGACCATGCACTTTTTGTCTTCTATAAAGATGTGGATTTTGTTGTTCGTCACCTTGTCCCGCCAGTAAGAGGACTGGGCGAAAGTCAAGAATCCAGAAAGCGAAAGCAGCAAAAGCGCGATGATTTTTTTCATGAGTGAATGTTCCTGTTGAGAAAAAAAATTCTTTGTACATGGGAATCCAGAAAACTTCATAAAACTTGGTCGGAATTTGAGAGTTTATTTTTGATGGATTCCTTTATTTCTTTTTCGGCACGTTTGTTTTTTCTCTTCGCTTGAAAATATGGCACAAGAAAAATAAACTCAAGACT